>JAGQOZ010000121.1 GCA_020426955.1 Planctomycetales bacterium | reverse complement strand
GACATCAATCTGCTGTGCGTCCAGCTGGGTTCCGCGACACCTGACATGGCGTTTGATCTGACCGGTGACGGAAGAGTCAACGAAGCGGATCGAGATTACTTGGTGCGAAACGTGCTGCAGACCGATTACGGCGACGCCAACTTGGATGGCGTTTTCAATTCGTCAGACTTGATTTTGGTCTTCCAAGCCGGTCAGTACGAAGACGCCATAGCGGGTAATTCGGGATGGGCTGCAGGAGATTGGAATTGCGATGGCGATTTCAATACTTCGGACATGATCTTGGCATTCCAAGCCGGTAGCTATTCGACTGCGGCAGTGAGTAGCCAAGCGAATCTGCAACAACTGCCAGACGCATTGACGGCGGCCGCGGTGTCGGCGATGCCCGCTGACAAAACGCTCCGGGTGAAGACGCCTGTTGCGTCTTCCGTGGTGGATGTGCCCGAAACGGAACGAGCGGACGACGTTATCCGTCGGTTATGGAAACAGTCGACGGTGGTGGACCAAGTGTTCGGTCAGCCAGAACGAATGAATTCGCAGGCCGGTTCTGATTCGGTTCTGACTGACGCGGCATTTGACGAAGACAATCTGGAACGATTTTTCTAATGGTGCGCCCGACAGGTCCAGGCGAATTGGCCCAGTGGTTCGATTTCGGTGGACTTTAGGGCTTGAGCGGGTTTTTATTAATCCTTTCGGAACAAATAATCCGGCCTGAGCTTGCGGATCGCTTGCGACCAGTAAGTTGAATTGCTATGGTGCGGCAAATCGGATGAATTTGCTGTCAAGCCCCGCATCCAAAGAAGCGGTAACGAGAGTAACAGCGCAATTCACCGACGGAGGGTGATATGTTAGTACTCAGCCGCAAACCGGGCGAACGCATTTTAGTCGGCCAGGATATTCGTATTACAGTCGTGCGAATTTCCAACGGGGGCGTGCGCCTTGGCATCGAGGCGCCCGATCATATGGACGTTGTCCGTGAAGAAGTCAAAGCCAAGGAAAACGACGGAGATCAGGCGGCGTTTCGTTCTCGTTTGCCAAAGTAGCGTCGATTATTCAACTCTATTCTGCATTTCGTCGCTATCGTCTTGCGCTGCGGCGACGTACGAACCAGCCTGAAACGCGACTACAAAATCGGCCGAATTGAAATCGCCGTCTCCGTTCCAATCTCCTTCTTCAAATGTCGAATTACCCGGCACGCTATCTTCATATTCGCCGGCCTGAAATACCGATACCAAATCGGCCGAATTAAACACGCCGTCATGATTCGCATCTCCTGGAATGGTGCTGGGCCGCCCCGGAGTGCCACCGTTCGTGCGACTCGCTTGCCAAGCGAAAACACGGTCCCAGTTTGTACTCACGTCCAGTGAGATCGGCAGGCATGCTTCCAAGGAACGTCCACTGCCATCGGTTTCCGGAAACCAATGGTCGGAATAGGAAAACGCTTGGATCACATGCTGCCCGTCCATCAGTCGGATCATTTCACGACTATTGTTCAGTCCGCCCGACCATTCGCCCGCGACGACGATGTCTGCGCCATATCGAAACCGAAACGCATCTTCGTCCTCGACCACGACAATCCGTTGTCCTGGCTCTAGTATGCGAACAGACGCTGCGGCAAAGGAAAACATCACGCCTTCGTCTTGACCGTCCACCACGGACGATACTAATTGAATACGATCCAGCGAAAGGGAAGTGTCAGACAAATTGGCCAATTCGATGAATTCAAAATCGTCTGCATCATCGAATCCTACCGCTCGTTCTTGTGACGAAGGATTTGCCGGATGGTACATCACTTCGGTGATTCGCACCGGCGCAACTTCAACCGGAACATCCACCGACCGCAACGGACTCCATTGGCCGTGGGCATACGATCGAAAGCGAATTCGCGCGTCGTTTGGAACAATCAAGGCCTGGCTGTATTCGCGAGCCTGACGAGACACACCCGTGTTCCGCACCGTTCCTGCGTCCAATACCGTTTGCAGCAGAAAATCAGCATTGTCGATTTGCGAATTGTGGGCTCGCACTGCCAACACATTGTCACCGGCAATGAGCAAGTGTCGCAGCGGCGTTAGATCAAACCATTCCAGCTCGATCGATTCGATATTTTCACGTGTACCCGTTGCCGTGGCGTTCCACGCTTGTGACGCTGGCGCAAAACGCCGTGCGACTTCGGTACCGTTCAAATAGGCGACAAACCCATCGTCATAGCGCAGGCCCAGACGCAAAACGTCGGTGCTGTTAGGATCGGCCAGCTGAAAGTCATAACGAGCGTACAGTGTGGCGGAGTTGCCTTTCATGGTATCAGCGACGTCCGTGGCAATCCAATCCAGAAACGTGTCGTCGCTATCGTAGCCAATTCCATTTTGACCAAATTTCCAAGACGTATCATCAAATTCTACCGCCATCCAATCGGACACTTGCTGTTGTTCCGTTGGCAGCAAATATTGCAGATCCGTTGTCGAACCCACAAGCGGTTGAAATTGGATGCTGGGCATGGATGCTCGAGGATCCGAACCGTCCAATGTGTAGTAGATTATCGCGTCGTCCGTCGAACTGCCTAGCTCCAGCGTTTGCCCAACCGCCACCTCGTTCGGTCGAACAACACCGTCCGCTGTCCAATGCGGCGCATCAACCTGGGGAAACAGGCCCGCGTGTCGAAGTTGTTCCACCACCACAGCAGCGCGACTCGGGCCACTCTGCGAAGCGTATTCGTCCTTGATCCATTGAATGCCGTCTTCCCAGGTTTGCGGAGTGTAGATGCCGGAGCCCCACCTCGCTGTTTCGGCAATGACCGATAGCCGAATTTGGGCCGCCAAATCATCAATCTGTTGCCGAAGTGGTTCGGCAGTTAACATGCCATCGTCCAGCAGGAACGTTTGGATGCGGTCTGCAAACAGATCTAGGAATTCGGGATATTGTTTGACGCCACCCAACAAATTCCACAGCAAACCAGGGCCTCCGAAGTTGACGATATCGGTTTCCAGCCCGGTTCGCAGAACAACGTCGCTGTCCCAACCAAAGAAACGATAGCCGGCGTTGGGCAACCGGCGGCGAGCGGCCATCCAATTACTGTTGGCTCGCCAATCTACATTGTTGCCACCAAAAAACTGCAGCAAGACGTAGTCCGCGTAGTTCGCCACATTCAGGTATTGCGTCAATTCCTCGTAGCCTTGACCGACGGCCTTCAGCATTTCGTTCCACGCCGACAGGTCTCCATCAATCGGTTCGCCTGCGTTCAGCACGTCGTAATCCGTGACATCGCCACCTAAATTTTCCGACATGAAGGACGCATTGGGACGCTCTGTCAAATGGTACTGGCCCCAATAGACGCCGTTGATATAGACGTGCGCAAAGGTGCCTCGCGGAGCGAGTTGTCCCATTTCCAGTTGCCGATCAAAAACCCAGCGGTTGCGAATGTACGTCCCTGCTCCCGTAGCGCCGGTCCAAAACGGAGTGTCATGCGAACCCGCTCGCAACAATAACTGATCAAAACGTGTTACACCTCCGGGAGTTTCAAAGACATCGAATTCCAATTTGGACGGACCATACGACTTTTTAAAGCTTAGGCGAAGCGATCGTTTGGGAAACGCGATGGCCGTTCCACCAAACATCTCGACGCCCGCATTGATCTGAAAACCGGGCTGGCCATCAGGACGAATCCATTCGACGGACGTTTCGACTTCGCCCGTGACGGTAATCGTGTCGCTAGTAACTAAACTGATGACAGGCAACGCTTTGAGCGAATCTTCCATTTGTGGCCCCCAGGTTGCGTCACTGGTGATAACCGTAGAAAGATCAGTTTGTTGGATGATGTCCGCTGTAAACAGATAACTGCCTGTCGTGGCTGTGGAAGCAAGGGCGTCGTCACCAAACGCAGCTGCGCGTATGACCGTGGTCCGATCCAAGTGCAGAGGCGTTTGATACCGCATCGCCATGTGGTTTTGCGGTGATGGCTGGCTGCCATCCGTGGTGTAGTAGATCGCGGCGTCACTTTGCGGCACGCTGATTTGTAGTGACACAGGATTGTCATAGTAACCACCGGCTAGACTGAACTGAGGTGGATCCAGGAGCGCCGAGACAACACCTGCGTTGGCCTCGCCGGGAGTTGCGGTTGTCGTGAATCCGAAATATTCAGCGGACGGAAATTCGATCCCGTTTAGCCTTACGTCCAATACGAAGTCAGCGTCTTGACTAGATTCGTTTAACGCATGCACCGCCAAAACATTGGTGCCTTCGTTCAGCTGAATGCGATGGGACGAAATATTAATGGATTCGAACGAATTCGCTGCATTCAAGCGTCGAGAATCGGTGGCGGTCGAATCAAATCGTAGTGATGTAGGAGCGTTACGTCGTGCGACTTCGTGTCCGTTTAGGTAAGCTACAAAACCATCGTCGTACCGAATCTGAAGCTCCAGGGACCGCAAGGCATCTAAGGAAGACACGTTAAAGGCATACCGAGCGTAAAGCGATGCAATATTGCCGGTAAGTTCTGTGATAAACGGGCCTGCAAGTCGAGCGGTGGTGTGAGCTTGCACGGAATAGCTTCTGGCAACGGACGAGCCGCCGGACAGAGTGTTTCCCGCCGAGATCTGGCTGGACAAAGGACCATTGATGCGAAAGACGGAGTTGTTGGCATCGCGATTCCAGCCAATCCCACCTGATTCGTCCACTTGGTTGTCACCGTCTTTGAAGCCGAAGAAATAGTCGGTTGCTTCCACCAGATTGTCACCGGCCTGGAGTTCAAACTCAAAGCGTTGTTCCCCACTGCCGTCGCTGGTTCGACTGGCTCCGACACCTGCAATTTGAAAGCCGTTGTCGTGTCGCACAAGAATCAAGGGTGTCAATACTTTGGTCGATTCGGAATAGAACGACCATTCGCTCACTCGCCCCGGTTGCGTGAACGGATTGCCCTCCAAGACGACGACGGATCCACGGGAAAAATCAAGTGAAGTGCGAGCAATCAATTCTGCGCCCACCGTCTCGGCCGGCTCGTCCGACGCACCGCTTTGATCAAAACCGATCGGGCCTGGCAAGGCGGAAGCGAAGTCGGTTGTGTCGAAATCGGTCTGATTCCAAGTGGCGTCCCAGCGATTATCTGCCGGGACGGCGAATTGTATTTGGCCGTCGTCCAGATAGGAAACGGGGGTCATTCGGATGGCATGACTCACGTTCGTACGTAATGGCGGCAGCGGCGAAAAATCATGAATGACTGCTCCGGACGGACCTACCAACGCCAAGTATTCACCGGCTTCGTCCAGACTGAAGTTCGTGTGGAAGTAGCCATGTTCGTCTAAGTTGGGATCTAAATTGTCTTCGCCGGACGCCCAAACAATCATCGATTCGCCGGCAGCAAGGAACGTGCTGGGGGGAAATGTCCACTGGTCCAGCCAGTCTGCGTCATCAGTCAGATGCATGCCGCCGAGATCGACATTTGCAGTAGAAACGTTTCTAAGTTCAATCCAATCGGCCGCTATCGAGTCACCTACAAAAGGCGAGAAAGGCGTGCTGCGCAACCGAGTTTGAAAGTTGGATAAATTGTCAGTCACCACTTCGGAAACAATGACGGCCGCGCCGCTGGCCAACGGATCCCCAGCCAACAGGCACCGGTCTTCCAAAGATTCAATGTGCCTGACCGACCGAACCTTGCGTCGTTTGAAGAACATCATACTCCTCGTTGCGTTTGCGGTATGCCGATCCTTAGTGTCAAACCCGATTTATCCTTCGTGCAGATCACTTGTTCGCTTGAACGATGCTCCACTTTCGCGTCCACTCGATAACCGGCGCTGCATGATTCTGACGCGAGGCTGTTGGGTGTGTCAACAAACTAGCGAATTTTATCCGATACTGTTTGCGAGATGAAAAACGACGCCGCAGCTCATAAAAGCCAACATATGCCTTTGATCAAACAGTGCGAACGAATAGACATGGAATGCGTGTTGTTTCAAGGAAAATAAAGCGTGTTGTTTTTTCGTGGAATTCTAGCCTTGCTTCCGTTACAAATCTGTCGACGGTTGTTTCAGCGAATCGACGTGCATTGATTCGGCGCGACGGCCTTTCGTTCGAACCGATGAAGTTTGTAATTGTGATGCGTATTTTGAAAAGGAGCTATGATATGCGTTTAGCGAAGTCGCTTGTCTTGCTTATTGTCTTGACGGGATCGCCATTGTTCGCGCAGTTGGCGGTGCAGTCGACGGACAATGTTCTTGAAGATGGTTCTGCGTTCTTGTGGGTTGAAGGCGAACACGCTACGGAATTGGGAGGTGATGATCCAGCCGTCGGCTATTTGGTGGTGGACAACGTCAATCCGATTCAGTCGATTGCCGAGACAGCGGATGGGACGCCTGTGCCCAAGGGCGGCATCGATATTCTTCCTGCAGATACCAACGCTTCGGGCGGCGCCGCTCTGTTGGATCAACTGGGCGGAGGCCGACACACGAATACGGCAACCTGGGAAGTGCAATTCGCCATTCCGGCCACCTATTATCTGTACGTTCACGCAACCATTTTTAACTCGGATGCCAACACCAGCTATAGCAATGAAGATTCGTTTTTCTTACCGCCGGCCTTTAACATGAATTCTCGAGAAGATTGGATTGGGTTTGAAGGTGTTGATGATCAAGGAGAACCAATGATCGGAGATACCGACCAAGATGGCTGGATGCCAGTATTTAACAACAAGCAAGTATGGGATTTGGGCTTTCCCGTGACTCACAATAACACGAACGAAGATTTCTGGGACGGTACATTCCATTGGATGTTTGCCGACTATGCGATTGAATCAAATGCGGATGGTGGTTACGTGGATGACTACGGTATTGCCATCAAGTACGAAGTGAAACCAGAAGATGTTGGCGTACCCATGACCTTCGAAATTTCGACTCGTGAGCATTACAGTGCCATCGACGGACTGTTGTTCAGCACGAGCGACGCGTTGCTGATTGAATATGGCCAAGAAGACATGGACGGATTCTTTTTGAATCCCGATACCGGCGGCTTGCCCGGTGATTACAACGCTGACGGTCTATTAACCGCCGTTGACATCGATACGCTCAGCGACGCGGTGAGCACTGGCCTATCCGATTCTATCTACGACCTGAATAACGATGGGAGTGTGAATGCGGATGATCGAGTGACCTGGGTCAATGAATTGCGAAATACATACTTCGGTGATTCGAACCTGGATGGCGAATTCGGTACGGCGGACTTAGTCGCGGTTTTCGCTGCGGGCGAATATGAAGACGCTATTGCGGGAAATTCTGGCTGGGCCGAAGGAGATTGGAACGGCGATGGAGACTTCAACACGTCTGATTTAGTCACCGCGTTTGAACAAGGTGGATTCGAACTTGGACCTCGAGGTGGCGTGGCGGCGGTGCCCGAACCAAATTGGTTCGCTTGGGTGGCGTTGCTGACTGGCGTGGCGGTTCGACGCATGGTTCGCCAGACTCGGTCCCAACGATAGTTCGGTGTTGACCGTCTTCGTGATAATGACTCCAAAGATTTGAACGGAATCAACGCAAGGAGACACGAATCAAGCTCGACGCCGGTAATATCGAGCTGTTTTACCGAAACGAGATTGATTCAGCACAAGCCGCCGCAAGTTGCGACGGCTTGTTGCATATTCATGGCAAATCTCAATCAATCAACGGAGGTCCGCCGGAAGGATTGCCACAGCATAAAGCTTGTGCGTCACCTACCAGGACATCCCACGTAAACCATCTCGGGTCTTGTGGATAAGGTGAACGCAGGTGGAGTAAATCATTTAGCCCGCCTATCAGTCTTCCGCAAACGAACGCGACGTCGGCAGCTAACAGGCCTGCGATTCCATAGCGTTTGAGCAGAAATCGGCGGCGTGAATTGTACCAATACTGGCCGCGTCGCTGTTTCGTTTGGTTAATACCCGTGGCGGCACCTTCCAGGTGCACAATGTGCGAATCCGGAACCACTACTACTCGGAAACCAGCCTCGATCGCTCGCCAACAAAAGTCAACTTCTTCGAAGTACAAGAAATAACCTTCGTCCATGAGCCCGATCTTTTCGAAGACTTCACGACGCACCATCATCGCCGCGCCACAAACCCATTGGCATTCCACTTCGTCACTGTCTTCGATCGGAACACTGACGTCGAATCGTTTTAGTGCGTTGCAAATGATACCCAGTCGAGTTTGCGAGGTGAATTCACTTACTGGCGATGGTAGTCGACGAGCAGCCGTATGAGGACTTTGGTCCATCAACGAAACGTTGGCGCCGGCGATGCCGACTGACGGGTTTGCGTCCAGGTATTCCACTAAATCCAAAACAGCATGGGATTTGACAATGGTGTCCGGATTTAACAACAGAACGTAGTCGAATGGCAAATTTTGCGCCAAATCATGACGGACCACCGCATTGTTTCCTGCTGCGAATCCACCGTTCTTGTTCAACGGCATCACAGTCGCCCAAACCCATTGATTGGCTTCAATTGTCTGTTGCACCTGCGACACGGAATCATCACCGGACGCGTTGTCCGCGACGACAACACGCATATTCGGCAGTTTTTCAATTTCCGGCGCTATACTGGCAAGCGTATTGCACGCATCGTGTGGCGTTCGATAGTTGACAATGACAACCAGGACAAATGACGTGTTCGTGCTTCTTGAGTTAGGCTTCATGATGCATGTTTCGTATTCGAGCGGATTACAACTTCGAGTTGCCCGTACAACGATTCTTCATCGCTTTAAGTATTGGTCGACCGAACAATTCCAAGGACAATCCATTTTCCGTTTCTATTCGTTCTAGTGAAGTGGGGCAAGTTCCCCAAATACTACTGCCAGCGGTCCCCAGCAAACAGTTGAAAATACGGGATTCAGCCACCTGTTGTTCTAGATCACCCTGGAGTCGGTCCCCAAAGGGATAGGCGAACGGCATTTGGTCTACGTCAAGTTCCGCCTTCAACTGAGCACCTGGAGCCAAGATTTCTCGGTGCATTTCATCCGTATCCAACGAAGAACAAAATGGATGCGAGTGAGTATGAAAGCCCACCACATGACCTCGTGAAATCCACTTTCGCATATCTTCGAAATCCAAGTAGACATGGTGCTGTTCCACGAGTTGATCCATTGCAGGCATCTGGCTGGCTTCCCAGAGTTGATCAGTCAATTCGGCTCGTTGCGCATTGGACCAACGTCGAGTGACCGCGAGCTGGCGACCTGCATTCGACAGCGTTGCCGCCGAGTCATCGACTTGCTTGAGACAATCTAGAAATACCCCATCGCCCTTTTCACCGCGAATGGCACGTATTGCATGTTGCCACATTAGTTCTTGGTTGTTCACGCACATAGAATTCACAAAAACGGTAGCCGGGACGCCAACGGCTTCCATTGCGTCCAATGCGCCGCTACCTATCAGATCAAATCCGTCGTCAAAAGTCACGCACGCCACCGGCTTGCCGGCGGGTGGCTCGTCCAAGCTCAAGACGGTATTCATGTCCAAGCATTGAAAACGCTCGGAAAGAAATCGCATTTCATCGGCAAATTTTTGCAATTCGATACCGCCAAAAAGCTTCATCTGCGGCTGGTCTCGTCGCCAAACACCATGATAAAACACAATGTTTATTCGCGATTGAAAATAGCCGTTCACTTGCGTTCGCATTGCCTTTGACGCAAGTACGCTGCCTGCGATGCGATAGACCCATTCTTTACTGTGCCGAATTGACATGGTAGACCAGCTCCAAGATGGTGTTCTTCAGTTCCATGACGGCTGTTTCACGAGTATCAAATTTCCAGTAATCCTTCGCAATGGCATCGCGGACATGCTTTTCACAGATATTCTGCTTGATGGCACGATTGATTGCCAACGTCTGGTACACGGTCCATTCGTATTCAAATTGAAGATGAAATGGACGACCCTGTGGCACAGAAACGAATGACGCTCCGCGCTCAAGGTCCTGCAGGAATCTCGAGTACATCTCGACAGCTCCTCGAATTGTCTTGATGAACTGGCGGCCTGGCGTATCATTCGGTTCGATGTCGGGAAGAAAATGGCCCAGGATGTCTCCGCCGTCCACAATCGGGCTCATCTGCATAAGTGTTCCGCCGGTCATGTAAGGCTGGCGGTTTGCAAACGTCCAATAGATGGTTCGCGAACCATTGTATATTGGCGATATCCCGGTGTGAAAATTCAACATCAGCGGACACGATTCGATCAATTTGCGCCGATAGATTGGTCCACCCGAACAAAGCAGAACGTCTGGACGAAACTTTGAAATTTCGGCGATACCGCTGGGTGAATTGACATCTGCAATCGGAACGGCGATAGGAGCAACAAGCTTTTGATAATCTTCACGCGCTTGTGGCATGAGGTCGTGTTCGGCTTGGGCGACATCCTTTTTTTCGTCCCAACCCTGCAGCTTCTTGATCGAAGCCATCTTCTTTAGGCAGTGAAATACCCAGCCATTGTTCTTAATGTTTTTTTTTCGCAACTTGCGGCTTTCGACGCGGCTGTAGGTGCGTCGTTGCGGATGAAATACGGCAACCAAGTTATGGTGTTTCGCAATCTCGGCACATAAATACTGGTGGTAGCCTTCTGATTCTGTAGTGATGATTCCAACATTCACGTGACGATTTCCTACGGCGGTGAGTTCTGCCATGTGTAAATTTCTAGCTTACACACCGCCTTGATGTCGAGGAATCGATACATCGCTCGTCTGGCCCAATTACCACCGTCACCGGCAATTAGGGTCATGCGGAAAATGCCGATTTCGACGTCAGCGCCATGCGTGACTTGGTTACCGCATTAGTCCGGGGATTACGTCCAGGTCCAGCGAATCGGATTCTGCCAAACGCAGACGTTCCACGGCCAGTGCTCCCATTACGGCGTTGTCTGTGCACATGGAATGGGGCGCGAAGTGCAATTCGATACTGTGTTTTTCAGCCGCGGTTTGCAGATGTTGTCGAAACAATCGGTTCGCCGCAACTCCGCCACCCACACATAATACTCGTCGGCCCGTTTGCTGTATCGCTTGCAGCGCCTTCCCCACCAAGCAGTCGACCACCGCGGCTTCAAAGCTGGCTGCCAAGTCCGCCTTTTGTTGCGCCGTCAACGTTACGGACGAAAGGTCCACTTTCCCGGGGCCGGTAATGGCATAGCGAACCGCTGTCTTCAAGCCACTGAAGCTGAACGCAAGTCGATCTTCTTTAAGAAACGAACGAGGAAACGAATAGGCCGCAGGATTGCCTTGTTCGGCCAACTTGGACAGCGCCGGTCCGCCGGGAAACGCTAAGCCCAGCATGCTGCCTACTTTGTCGAACGCTTCTCCGGCGGCGTCGTCAATGGTGCCGCCCAGCAAGGTTAACTTGGTTGGCGCTTCGCAATCGAACAGAGACGTATGGCCACCGCTGACGGCAAACCCGACGCACGGATAGACATTTCGCTGAGCGGCAATTTGGCACGCGTAGATATGAGCGTGAACGTGATTGATACCGACCAAGGGAATGTCCAGCACCAAAGCCAACGTTTTGGCGGCCATCAAGGAAATGACCAGTGATCCGGCGAGCCCTGGTGTGTTGGCTACGGCCACCGCGTCAAGCTGATCCAGCCGCACGTGGGCTCGTTCCAACGCCAATTGCATCACCGGCAGAATTCGTTCCAAGTGAGCTCGCGCGGCAATCTCCGGAACAACACCGTTGAATTGTTCGTGCAAGGACTCTTGCGTGGCGACGGCCTGTCCCAGCACTTGCAATTCATCAGTAACTACCGCTGCCGCAGTTTCGTCACAAGTGCTTTCCAGTGTGAACACGATCATTCGTCGTTTCCTTGAGGGTTCGACGAAATCGCTCGGGTCACCAACGTGTCCGCTAAATACTGCAGTGCCGTTTGCAATTGACGGTCGACAATTTCTTCATTCGTCTTGTCGAGTTTGCTGGCTTCTTGTGGATTCGACTGCAAGACATCTCGATTATCATAAGCGCGAAGCAACTGGGCGACTTCGTTGGGAGTTGTTTCGACCAAGAAACCGTCACTGGGCGAAACACCCCATTGATCGTTTTCGCTGGCGCCGACCGCACGATGAATATTTTTGCCCGAAGGACGAAAATAGCCCGCCGTCGTCAGTTTCAAGGCACTGCGGCCTCCTTCCAGTTCAATGACGTTTTGAACACTTCCCTTGCCCCACGACCGTTCGCCCACCACGACCGCTCGATCATGATCTTGCAACGCGGCAGCCACAATTTCGCTGGCACTGGCGCTGTAGTGATTCATCAAAACGACCACGGGCAATTTCGGGAACTGGGTTTCTGGTCGAGCAGTCCAGACGCGAGATTCCACGTTGCGTCCTTGTGTGCTGACGATGGTCCCGGACGACAGAAACATGTCTGAAATTTCAATGGCAGCCGACAGCAGGCCTCCGGGATTGAAGCGAAGGTCCAGAATCAGACCTCGAGCGCCGTTGTCCACTAAAGTTTGCAATTGCTGCCGCAGACTCGCCGCAGTCTGGTGGCTGAATAACGAAATGCGAATGTAGCCCAATTTCTTTTCTGGATTCGCCCAAAAATCCCATTGCCCGTCTGGCTGGCGACGAATGCCGACAACTGTTTCCACTTTGACGGTTTCACGAACCATTTTGATTTTTTCCACAGCGCCATCGTGCTGGTGTCGAACCGTTAGTTCAATGGGTTCGCCCACTTTGCCTTTCAGCAATCCGGCGGCTTCGGCCTGCGAGATTTCCAAAGTGGATTGACCATTGATTTCCATGATCCAATCTTCGGCCAACACGCCGGCTCGATACGCAGGTGCTCCCAGCAGCGGAGTAATCACTGTCA
>JAGQOZ010000120.1 GCA_020426955.1 Planctomycetales bacterium | reverse complement strand
CCTTGTAGGTGAAAGTGTCTGTCCCAAAATATTCGGCACCCGGAGTAAACAACCAAGTGCCGTCGAGATTGACGGAAAGCGTACCATGCGAAGGTGGCGACACTATCTGAAGTGAAGTTGGATCGAGTTCTCCCTGAGGTGTCGAGTCCGCTTGGTCTGGATTGGGTGCCAGTAAATCCAATTCCACCGGCGTGTCTTCCCACGTGGCGATTGCATCATCGATTGCCAGCGGGGCTTGACCGTCATTGCGCTGGATTACTGCGGTCGCTCGATCTCGAACCAGTTGTGCATTATGCAGCGGTACCAATTCGATAGAAAACTCTTCCGCATCTTCGGCCAGCAGGTCATCAATCAGCGGCACGGTGATGAATAATGATTCGCTTTCTGGCGGCGTTTCATCGGGCATTTCTGGCACGAACGGCGCAAACGAAAGTGAAGCTGGCAACATGCGTTGATAGTCTTCGCCTTCGACTGCCGTTCCGGGTAAGACCTTAAACAAAACGGAAGAAACCTGGGTAAGATCACCACTACGAGTCACTCGGAAAGTAGCTTGCCCATCGCTTTCGTTTACCTGGACATCGTCAATGGTGATCGACGATGTGGCAGCACGAATGGCTCGAGTAGCTTGAAGCTGTAGGTCTTCGACATATACTGCATCCAGAGATGTTTCACCGTCCTGGCGATTTAAGTCGACCGCTCGAATCCAAACGGTACCGCTCACCGATTCTCCAAACACAAATTCATGGTATTCAGGTGATTTCGATAATTGAATATTCGTGGGAAGCCAAAGCATTTGGTCGGTGGAATATTCGAATGTAAAACCTTCGGCGTCGCTATCGTGGAAACCTGAAACGTACAATCTTTCCGCCATTCGCGATCCAAGTTCGAACCGCCAGCGATGATCAAGTTCACTCTGCGAGCCGTCTGTGCTTAGGGATTCTCGAATGACTTCCACTGGACGCCCGTAGGCTCCTAGGTTGTCTTGAGCTTGAAAAGAAAGGCTATCCACACCGTGAAAATCTTTGTTGGGTGTATAACTGTAGACTCCGGTACTTACGATTCGCAGAATCCCCGAACTGGGCCATGCAACGTGGATCACGGACGACGGCAACAGCGATCCATCTAGATCCATGCTATCCGCCAACAGACTAAACGTCACCACCGAGTCTTCATCCACCGTTACCACTCGGTCGCTCAGCAACGGAGGTATATTGGCTTCCACTACCTGAAGTGTGACGGTCGCCAAATTGCTAATCTGTGAATCGTCGTCGCTGACAGTGTAAGTGAAACTGTCTTCGCCATAGAAATCCAGGTGCGGCGAATAACGAAATTCGCCTTGCCCCAAATATTCGATTGTACCGTTTGTGGGAGGATCGACGACGCTAATGGACACGAGATCTAAGGTTCCGTCGGGATCATAATCATTGCCTCCGATTCGCGGTTCCACCACCGAAAAGACTCGAGGCGTGCCTTCGCGAGTTGCCACGGTATCGTCAATGGCGACGGGCAATTGACGCTGGTTGGTCACGTAAATCCGAACGGTGGCGAGGTTGCTTTTCGCACCCAGCTCATCCGTTAATTGATAGGTAAACGCATCTTCACCAACAAAGTCCAAATTCGGAATATATCGGAAAACGCCAGCCGCGATTTCAGTAAGCACGCCATGAACTGGTGCATCGATAACCGCCGTGGCGTCGCCTAAATTTCCGTCTACATCAAGGTCCTGCGTGCCATCTTGCGTGTTTGTTTGGCGAACGTCAATTGTCACTTCCGTGTTGACAGAGACATACGCAAAATCGTCGGCTGCTACGGGTGGTGTGTTGACGACGATTGTGACTTCAGCAACCTGACTAGTTCCTCCCTGCGAATCTTCGGCGACGTATTCGAACGAATCGATTCCCACATAGTTAATGTGTGGAACGTAATAAAATTGACCGTTGCCCGAATACGTCAAATCGCCAAAACGAGTGCTCGTCACCATAGAAGCACTCGTCGGAACCGTTCCCGTATCGACATCCGTATCCGGGCCGTTTCCGTTGTCCGCAAACACATCAATCACAGTCGGCAGGTTCGGAGAAACGTGAGCGACATCATCAAACGCAACAGGAGTATCGTTGATTGAAGTTACTTCAATGGTCACAGTAGCCGTATTGCTAAATAACTCCGCGTCTTGGGCGTCTCGAAGCCGATAGGTAAAGCTGTCATTGCCGTGATAGTCGGCGTCCGGTTGATATCGAAATTGGCTACCGTCAAACGTCAGGCTACCGTGATCCGGCATTGTTTCAATCTGCACTTGACTTGGTGACACAGTGCCATCTACGTCGAAATCATTTCCGGTCAATCCAAAGGTAATGACGTTGTCTTCGCCCACAACCAGATGGTTGTTCCCCGCCACGGGAGCATCATTGACGGCTTGAATTTGAATCTGGACAGTCGCCTCGTTGCTGATCGCGCCGTCCGAATCAAAGACGACATAACGAAATTCGTCCGTGCCGAAATGATCAAGATTTGGCGAATAGATAACAGTCCCATCGGGCTGCACTGTGGCGACTCCATGTTGTGGCGTGTTCACCACTTGTACGGACGTGACGTCGATCGTTCCCTTCGGATCAATGTCGTTGCTGAGCGCCGAGATTACGACATCTGCATCTTCCAATGTCTCTGCTGTATCATCATTGGCGATTGGCGCGACATTGATATCGGCAACTTCGATTTCAAGTGTCGCAAAGGAACTAGCGCCGCCGTCCGAATCAACAATTCGATAAGTCGCCGTGTCGAATCCGGCAAATCCAACATTCGGACTGTATTCGAAAGTCCCTTGCCCCAAGTCGGTCAATGTGCCATTCGCAAACACGTGACCTTGCGAGTCTTGCTGGAATTCAATCTGCAGTTCGTTTGAATGGTCTTCTACATCCTGGTCGGCACCATGCCCATTATCCGCGAGCGGACTAAATTGAATCGCGTAGCCAATTGCCGTCACAAGACTGTCGTTCCTGGCAACGGGCAAATCATTGACGCTGTGCACAGTAAGCGAGACAGTAGCAACGTTACTGAGCGCCCCATCGTTATCTCGAATCTGATAGGTAAATGTATCCGCTCCAAAGAAATCAGCATCGGGCTGATAAACAACTTCACCATTTGTGATTTCTGTAATCTCCCCGAACGTTGGCGGACTGACTATTTCAATCGAATCCAATTCCAATGTACCATCAGGGTCTAGATCCGCACCCGTACCCGCCACCAAACTGAATTGGATGGTTGTGTCTTCGTCCAATGTCACGATATCGTGATTTGCAATCGGAGCCGAATTCACAAATATCGAAACGACAACGGGATCGCTTTGCGCTGAATCCGCATCAACCGCTCGATATTGAAACGTATCGAGACCATGAAATTCCGAATTGGGCGTATAGCGAAATTCGCCAGCGCCCAGATTCTCCAGCGTTCCATTGGCCGGACCAGATGTCGGTTCAACTAAGGCGTTTGCCAGCGCATTGTCAATGTCTGTATCCGCGAGTCCTTGATGTGCCTGGAAAACACTGAATGTTACGGACGTCGATTCCGGCGTAAAAATCGAGTCGGCATAGGCCACGGGCGGATCATTTACTGAATTCACGGTAATGCTGACCGTCGCAATATTGCTGAGCGCATTGCTATTGTCTTTGATCCGATAGGTAAAACTGTCGGCACCATAGAAGTTTGCGTGCGGCGTGTATGTGACAATCCCATTCGCATCGACGGTTGCACTGCCATGTGTCGGCGCGGCTTGAATAGTTAATGTGTTCGCAGCCACATTGCCATCGGAATCAGTATCGTTGGCTGCTAGGCTAGTGATGATAATCGTTTCATCTTCATCCACACTCGCCATGTCATTGTTGGCTATGGGTGCCGCATTGACGTCGCGAACGAACAGTTGAACGGTGGCTACATTGCTTTCTGCACCGTCCGTATCCAGAATTCGGTACGTGAATTGATCATTCCCAAAAAAACCTGCATTCGGTGTGTAAGTGAACGAACCGTCCGCAGTATTATTGACTACCGTACCATGCGTTGGCACACTAACAACGAATGGCGACATGCGATCCAGATTGCCATCCGGATCCGAATCCGCTCCAAGCGTATTGGAGTTGGCCACATGAAACGTTACCTGACTGTTCTTGTTGACCGTGATCAAATCGTTCACCGCAACGGGAGGACGATTCACAATCGTATTGATGGTGACTGTGGCCGGGTTGCTAATGGCGCCATTGTTGTCGCTAATTGTGTAAGTAAACGTGTCCGCTCCAATGTGATTATCATTGGGCGTGTACGTCACGGTGCCGTCCAAGTGATTTTCCACCTGACCGTGTGCGGGCAAAGTGTTGATTACCAAAGTGCTGGGGACAATACTGCCGTCGATGTCACTATCCGCGCCAGAACCATTGTCGGCTAACAAGTTCAGGGTTAGGGGATTGAAATCGTAGTGAACCTCCGTATCGTTCTTGGCGTTTGGCGCGTCATTGATCGGATTCACTTCGATGTGAATCGTTGCTGCTTCGCTTCCACGCGTCTGCCAATAACTGCCGAATTCGATCTGCCCCAAGGCCGTTGTTTCCGATTCGGCCATGACAGGCAGAACATCGTTCGCAAATTGTTCCGTGACGGGCCACCAGCCAGGGTTGTCAGCCCATTCATATCGGCCTGTCCAAATGACTGCGGAATCAGCTTGATCATGAACTGTGTTTAGAATCGTCTCCCAAAACCCAGGACTGATTTCTTCTGATTGCCAATACCGATTCGGATCTCTGCTGGGTGTGTAGTAAGGCAAGATATAAGGAACGACGGGCTTGCCATATTGGCGAGCTTCCGCGATGTTTGCCGTCGCGTAGGTTACCCACCGGTCTCGTTCAAACAAACGCAACGAACCATCGCTTTCATAGTCTGGGTAAAACGTGTAGAGCGAAGGCACGATAATGTCAACATGTTTCGCAATCTCGGCGACTCGTTCCGAATTATGTGCCTGCCACAAGGCATACTCGGGTGAGCCCATTCCATGAAAAACTGGAGCTCGATATTCGCGAGTAGGAACCGTGCGGTAAAGTCCGACGGTAACATCCGGACGCTGCTGTTTAATGGTATCTAAGATGGTGGTTAGCTTTCGCACGGATTCGCGAAGTTCTTCGTCGGAATCTGACACCGCTGTCGGCCAGTGTTCGATATCAACAACCACTGGCTGCCGAGCATCCAAGTGCGGAATCTTCGAAAGCAGACGTTCAATGTCCGGCTCGGGCCCGGCCCCCACTGGCCAAAAAAACCACTGAGTAAATAGGCGCAATGGAGCCAAGCCATATTCACCTGCGAAATCCGGCGCGTTGTATGGCGCCATGTTGTCGAATAGAAAGAAGCGATCCTGGATCTGTTCAAGCGGAAACCGATCAAACGAACTCGTTGGTAAAGAGATTCCTTCGGGATTCGAAACCGGATCATTCGGTGTCAACAACGTCGGAAAGTCAATTGGCGCGAAACCGTCGTCCATAAACACGTCGGGACCAAGAACATCGTCTATGACCAGCCGATCTACGTCATCATACGGAAATGTAACTCCGCCAACTAAAGGAGTCCCGTCTAGAACTCGACGATTTTCCAACTGGTCGAACGAACAAGCTCTGCGGCGAAGAATCTTTCCCCTGACCATGTAGTTGCCTCGGTTGTGTGCGGTCGCAACACGCCAGAATGGCCAGTTGCTATGCCGATAAGATACCGAGGAAATCGATTAGGTCAAGTTTAGCAGCTATGCACGAGAAATTTCTTGACGCTCCACCGACCCAATACAGTTCCGACAGAAATAAGCCCCAAGAGCAAGAAAGCGCTAGGTTCCGGGACGGCTGCGATCGAACCACTACTAACGGATTGGCCGAAATCGATGTTGATTGCCGGAGCAGTGCTTCCGGGCCCGGTTGCCGTCGAGGTTCCGACACCGTTGAGTAAAAAATCAAAGTCACCGCTTGGGGCACCAACGGTCGAAATAGTCACAATCGCCAAGGGCCCGTTCGCCAGAACAGACGCTCCCATTGACCCGAAAAAGGCGGTGCGAGAAACTATCAAACCGTCATTGGCAGACTGCAAGGCGCTCATCGATTCATTTTGGAAAATCGAACCAGCAAAGTCAAAATTGACATCTGTAATAAACGGATGACTAACGCCTGCGACATCCGATCCGGTCGTACCTCCATCGGGCATGCCGCCGTCGCCTATTGTGATGAAGAGTGAAATCTCTGCTACATTATCACTGTTATTCGTGTTGACATTCAGCTGAACTTGTTGGTTGGCGGTGTTCGGCAGGAGCGGAAATCCAGTTGCGGAAATTACTAAATCCGCGCAAGAAAAATTGCAGGTCAGAAAAACGATAGTGACAGCCAGTAATGTTCGCATATAACGACGTCCATCAAGCGAGGTGATTTCGAGTCAATGATTGATCATAATAAGTGACGGAAGCAATGTCAAAATGGCAAGTTTAATAATCGCAACGGTGACAAAAACGTCGAGTTGTCTCGTGCAATGATTATGTCACGACCGTTAACAACTCTGTCCCGATCAAAATCATACCTATTCAACAACGACGCCGACACCAAGAATGTCGGGTTGTCTCTGGCACCAATAATGTCGGCACCATTGACATCCGTCGTATTCGAATTTCCTGTTTCCCCAATGGCATTACCCCAGTAATGAATATCCGGAGATGCTAAGCCGGTTGAACTGTTTGCTAAGACTTCGATACGTAGCCACTGCTTCTGAATCGCGTTGTCGGCCCATGTAATCGTGATTCGGTCCGAACCATTGGTACCTTCGCCGAATCGAGTCGTTACTGCAATTGGATCGGGTGCGTCGGTCCAAGTCGCCAAGTTGTTGCTATTTCCTACTTGAAAGCTAAAAAAGTTGTCCACGGTTGCCAGCGTCGCCTCGACCGAAAGGTCGGCGATGTCGACCATGATACCGTTGATTCCTCGAGAATAGCTGGTGTAGTTCTGGAAAGTCGCTTGTCCCGTTCCCGGAAGGTATGCCGACTTGCCCAGTTCCGGAGAACTCGCCTCCGTTGGATTTGGAGCAACCGCAGTATCGTCCGCCGCATTCGCAGTCAAATCATTGCCGTCAAAGGCTGAATTGTTATAGAAAATTCGTCGATCAGCAATCGACGCATCTTGTAAGTCATTCACATTCACCGTGACCGTAGCCGTATCAACCAAGTAGTTGTTTGCGGTCACTTGAACGACAAACGTAAGCATGTCGGCCAATTCGTGGTCAATCAGATTGGGGTCCGCCACGGTGACTTCTCCGGTTGCCGAGTTCACGGCAAACGCGCCCGGATGATTTGCGTCATCTTGGACCAATTTGAACGTCGGCGAACTGCCCAACATCGTGCCGGTAACTGATCCCACGCTGGCTCCCATTAACGGGTTTTCATCCAGTGCAAAAACCGCGTCGGCCAGATTCGGAATAACGCCCGATTGGACGCCCAGTAATCCGTCATGCCAACGACTGGCCATTTCTGCGTCACCGGCGTCATTCGTGTGGACGCCATCGTATGTCAGGCCATTGGGGTTCGAACCAGTTCGAATCGAAGCATCAAAACCCGTATTGTGATCGACCACATACACGGACGAATTTGCCGTCGACCAACTTGGTGCCGTCGCCGCTAACAGCGAATTGAATTCGTCCAAATACGCCGCCGCGTCTGCTTGCCATGTGGTAGAGGTGGCCAACGGAATGATTTGAGCGACGTAGATGGAAGCATTTGGATTGTCCGTCTGCAACGCCCCAATCGTGTTTGCCAAATGTTCTATCGAGTCTTGTGGTGTCAAAGTCGAAACTTCTCGTGCCACGTCAATCGCGTCGTTGGTTCCGAGATGAATCAGGGCAGTGTCCACAGAATACGTCGCGTCCCAGTGAAGTTGGTTGCCATTTTGTATGACAAAGGAACTGTTGATTTCGTCAATTCGCGATCCTGGATGCCCTTCGTGACTGGCCTGGTCTAGCGTTGACGTATCGCTTTGGTAGAAAACTTGATTCTGATACGAGGGCCAAAGCGGATAGGTATTCATCGCGCTGTCGACAAGGTCGTCTGCCAGATCATGCAGCGTGCCCACAAACTCCATCTGCACACCGCTATCGATCAAGTCCTTCCATAATTCGTAGCGATAGCTGTACCACTGGGTGCCGGGGAAATTGTTAACGGACTTGGTGATTGAATCACCCAACGGCAAAACGCTTCCCAGATCGTAAGTCGGAGCGGCTAAACTGACGTAAACGGACGCCGTCGCACTGCCTCCGTTACCATCGGAAATCGTGTAAGTGAATACGTCCGAACCGGTGTACGTCGCGTTGTTCGGAGTGTAGGTAACGAATTTGTCGTCCGACGTAATTGCAACCGTACCGTGTACGCCATCCGTTTTGGCCGAAACCGTCAGGTCGTCTCCGTCCGGATCACTGTCGTTTCCCAATACGTCCAGTAACGAAGTTGTCGTATTCAAAATCGGAATCGGATTGCCGCCGCTGCCGTCATCCACTGCGACTGGTCCGCCCACCGCCTTGACGCCAACAATCTGAGGAATGTTCCTTGTCGAAAACGCAACTTTGGCGGAAATCGTTTCTGCCATACGAGCTTGAAACGAAGCCACGCCAAAATCCGCACGCAGAAATCGGCGGTCTTCCAGCCCTTCAATCAGAGAAATTCGATGCTGACGCTTGTAGAAACAGCGATTTCGCTGTGATGAAAACATTCCCCTTGCCCCTTTTGCCGGTCGCAAATCAAAGTCCAACTACGAGTTTGATTGATTTGGCCGTTTATGCAAGCGAGCGAGACGAATTACTTTGAATCAGCAGGAGTGTTTCTAATGAAACGAACGGCTAGAACGGACAGAAGGAAAATGACGCCTGGCCCCCAGAATGGCTCCGGCACGTTTTGAGGTAAGGCTGCGGCAACGTACCCGCCATCCACAAACGCTTCGACAAAATCGGCGCTGGTAAAATCTCCGTCGCCATTCCAGTCACCGGTATCCCAAGTCGAATTTCCGAAAACGGCGTCTTCGTATTGGCCAGCTTGAAATACCTGGACAAAATCGCCGCTGTTAAACACGCCGTCCAAATTTGCGTCGCCAATGTTTGCCTGCTTTAACTCCTTTAGCCAATGTGTTCGGTCGTCGGCAGTAACGGTTCCATCGCCATTGACGTCGTACAGGTAGACATTCCGCTGCTGTTGGACTATCTGTGAAATTGCATTGATGTCCGAAACTCCTAATTCTCCATTTGCGTCAAAATCACCTAATTCGAACCAAGGATCCGAAATGGCCACATGCCGAATGAATCCAAAGTCGTTTTCCGTGATCAGAATGTCCCCATTGGGTGCCAACGTGACCGCTCGAGGTTCACTGATCTTCCTTCCCGGCACGGACAATGGTTGGCCATCGCCATAATGGGTTTCATGTTCCGTGTCACCATCTACCAACAAATGAATGGTGTCCTGTTCGTCTACAAACCAAACTTGGCCGCCCTTGTGCGTCGCTAAGAAATATCCGCCTTCCGGATGAAAATAGATGCCTCGCACTTCGTCCAAACCGACGGACGTCGCTGGCATGCCGGAACGTCCTCCTGAATCAGATTCATTCCCTGCCACCAACGTCTTCTGACCATTGGCATCTACTTGGTAAACACCGTGGCCCAATCGGTCTGTAACTACCAAAGAACCGTCGTGTGGATTAACGGCCAGATTGCCCAGTTCCGCAAAACCATCAGCCAAAATCTCAACACCTTCGCCCGGCGTCCACATTTTCAATTCAGCTCCGGACGAATAATAAACCAACGTTTCGTCTTGGTTGACCCACAAGCCTCGTCCCGCCACCATGCCATCGAAGTCTTCGAACAACGTGGTGAAAACTCCGTCGACGGAAAGTTTGCCAATGCGGTTGTTTCCCAGGTCATAAATGTAGGTGGTGCCGTCTGGTCGAGTGAAAATGCCGTTGGGCGAATTAAGCTGAATTTCGGTGGCCAGACCGGCGTCGCCGTTGAATCCCGCTTCGCTGGTTCCCGCCACGGTGTGAATGGTCCCGTCACCAGAAACCAAGCGGATGGCGTGCGCATCTTTGTCCGCGATGTAAATGTTGCCCGACAAATCCGACATGGCGATATGGGGCCGAGACAATTCGGCGTCCAGCGCACCACCACCTTCCATGGACGATTCCCAACCGTTGTACGCCGCACCTCGAAACTGTCCCGCGCCCGCGACGGTGGTCAGATTTCCGTACGACGCCATTAGGTCGTCAAATGAAATTGCCGAACAATTAGTGCCGGCCGCCAGCCAAATCGCGGCTGTGCAAAAACAGAAGGCGTAATTTCGCATACATTAATCCAGTCGTGGCGAACATTCGAATTGGAACCAACTCTAGATTCTACTCGCCTGCCCAAAAATTGTTAAGGAATTGTGATGACGGTCTATACGACGTTTCGTTTCAGTTCGTCCAGCGAATAAAACGTGTCTCGCCAAGAAATCCCACCTCGCCACAGCGTCAGTAACATTGTTCGCCACTGAATGTAAACAAAGATGGACACCGTCACGGGAAACAATAGTCCGGACCACCAGCCCGATTTCATTTGCCAACTGGTCCAAGTCACAAATGTCACCATTAACAGACCCACCAACCCGTTGATCAATTGGACATCTCCGGCTGTCACCATTACCGCCACAAAGGGCCAAACATTCAATGTCAGCGCCATTAGGGACGAAACCACTGTCACGCTAATGCGGTAATCGACACCCGAAAACGCGTTTTTCTCGAGTCCGCGAATCACTTCGCGCAGCGAACGATACCAACGCACGCCAATGGCGTCGGTTCCAATCGCCACATCTTGTCGAAATCCTGCCATCTTGATCACTCGACCCAATTTCACGTCATCGTCCGGTCGCATCCGCAGTTTTTCCAAACCGCCGATACTACGAAGTGCGTGGGTACGAATCAAATTAAACGCGCCAATTCCGATATACGCGTTACTGGCTGGATTTCGCGCCGCCCACGGTCGAAAGTACTGCAAAAAGAAAATCGCAAACGTCACCGCAAACGACCTTAACAAGACGTTGGGCATGACGACTTCCGGAATCACCGCCAAATGATCCAGTTGATGCATGCGCACCATTGAAATCGCTCGTCGCAACGTCTGTGGCTGATAAACAATGTCGGCGTCGGTAAACAGGATCAATTCGGATTCAACCTGTTCCGCCGCAACATGCAGAGCGTGATTTTTGCCCAACCAGCCGGTGGGTAACGTGTCGATTTGAACAACCTTGAGCCGTGAATCTTCCTCGGCTAACCGGCGTAGAATTTCCGCAGTTCGATCGGTCGATCGATCATCTACGACGATCAATTCAAACGAAGGATAGTCCTGTTTCAGCAGCGAACGGACGGCTTCTTCGATATCCAGCTGTTCGTTTCGCGCCGGCACGATGATGGAAAGCGAAAAGGCTTCTTCATTGGAACACGGAACCAGCGAAGCAAGTTTTGCAATCTGGCTTAGCCCCCACAGCACTCGGGTCATTGCCACACAACACGCAATCAGTGTCAGCCACGCCAAACTGATTGCCAGTGTCTGCATCAATGATTGAACCTAATCCTCTTGATAGCCGGTCAGCTGTGATTTCGGAATGAATCCTAATGAAGTCTCCATCCATTTTCCGCAACTGCAGCCGCCTCCCCCTTCCGGAGATAGCAGCATGCCGCCAGCAGGAATGGTGCTGAGCCAACAGTCAGGGCGAAGACGATTCCACATTGTATACTTGCCCGATTCACTATCCCAGACGGCTGAATTTTGTCCAGAACCACCTCGGAAAAACAATGCCTTATCGGTCACCGCGTACGTTCCACAACCTGCCACGGGAATCATCAGGTCTTGCTTCTTGCCGGTTCGCAAATCAAAGACGGCAGGTCGAACAAACAATTTGTCACCCACGATAGCCGGGCGAGAAAGGTGGGAACCATGATCGGCCGCGCCTTTGCCCCATTGAATCTGTTGATGCCAAAGTTGTTCGCCACTTCGTTCATCCAAAGCGTAGACATGATAGTGCTTGTCCTTGGACGCCACTAGGACGATGGTGCCATTGCCGTACGACGCATAAAACGCAACTTCTCCATCTTCCGTGTCAATCTCTTTCTTCCATTTCACTTCGCCGGTATTTGGATCCAAGACGGTGATGACTTGTCCCTTCCAGAATTCGGCGCCGTCTAAGCGACGGTTCGCTCCTTTCTGAAAGTCGGGATTTTCGTTTTCAACAAAGAACAACGAATCGTCCGACATGATGATGGACGCGTTGATGATGACACCACTTTGATATTCCCAGATGGCTTCACCTGAAATGGGATCCACACCAAAGATGTTATCGCTACAGACTTTGGCCGCCACCGGACCGCTGGTCCCGTCGTACCAAGCTTCTTTGCCCCAGAAGTCTTTCCACAAATTTCCTTCGACCACCGAACTGCCAATCAAAATACGATTGTGTAGGCCAATGTAGCCCCATTCGAACGGATTTTCTGCATCTGCCGGCAGAACGTCCAGCATGGCCTGAACCGTTCCCGTTTTCGCATCAATTCGCCAGCACTTGTCACGAACTGCCGCGAATAGGAATTCATCGCTGGCGCACCAATTGCCACAATCACGAGGCATATTGAAGCGACGGAATTCCGGCACATCCAAGGCCCACAAGATTTGGCCGTTGTATTGATCCAAGGTGATGATCCGGTCCAGTCCTTGTAAGAAAATTTTGCCGCCTGTGGCCAGCGGTGGAGTCTTGCGACCGTTACGGTCGGACTGATAACGAGCACCCGGGC
>JAGQOZ010000011.1 GCA_020426955.1 Planctomycetales bacterium | reverse complement strand
CAAATAAGTCCCCAGGAGCTCCGTCGTTGCCTTGAAACAGAAAATGTGATTCGCCCAGAATGTCACTCGCTTCACTATGTGAAGCGCTCAAAACCGTAAGGAACAGGGTCACGTTTGCAAAGACGAATAGGAATCGTTTGGTTCGGCTCATGAGCTGACTCGCTTGTATGAATGACTCAGTGATTTTTGACTTGGCACTTGCTCACGTTAACGGAAGGACTTCGGGAACGCAACAAAATTGAGCGTGAAAACAAAAAAAGCCCGTTCGACAAGAACGGGCTTGGAGAAATCTAGAACTGCAGCTTAGCCGAGCTTACTTGTTGAAAAAGCGTCGCGACAATTTCTTGCCACCAACTACCAAGCCCAAGGCCAGGAAGCCGAACGCGAACGCGGATGGTTCAGGTACAGCAGAGGCAGAAACCGTGAACGAACCCGAATTGTCTGCACCGGTGCCTTTGTCTCGTACAGCCAGGAATAAATCGTCTCCGGCACTCAAGCTACCGCCAGCCCAGAGAGATCCCAATGTGACGGTTGTCTCGGCAAAAACGTCTCCTCCTGGTCCTGGAGGCGATGGGTAGTTCGATGCCGTAACCAATGGAACCATTGAAAGCCCCAAGAGCGGGTTTCCGATAAGCAACTCACCATAGAATCCGCCAGCCGTTGTATTGAAGATCCTGTCGCCTTCAGAAAACCCAGGATACGGAGGCGCCATCATCTCGCCGTGAGCGTTGTATAGCGGGGGAATACTCTCGTTATTCAGTTGGACGATGCCACTCACTGCAAAGCGAAGCGAATCCGACGAACTCAAATTCTGGCTAACAGTAACCGAAAATGGATTCGTAAAACCGGATGTTTGATAAATACTCGTCGCTGGTACCACAGCATTCAACGGTTCAATTGCGGCGTTGGCACCGCAAGCAATCAAACCTACTACTAAAAGGCTCGCAAAAAAGCGTTTCATTGTTCGTTTCTCCAAAGAAGCAGTTCTAGGTAAAAATTTCTAGCCAGCCCTCAGTCTAACCGTGAGAGAGAGTTTTACAAGAGTATCGATCAGGAAAAAAGGAGAAAATACGCCGGTGACTTACGGTGCGTCGGCAGAATCGGCATGTTCGATATAGACCCGCTGAAAAGACCGGCAGATGTCCATAATTCCTTCGATAATTTCGAACGCTTGGGTCGTTTCGGACTGTTTCAGCAGTTCGTTACACAGCGACGTCATTTCGGGAACGTCATGTTTGGCAGCCATCGAACGTAAACGTTCCGTTACATTTCGAAGAGATTCGATGTCCTCGTTGTCGACCGCTTCGACCAGTCGTTCGACATTTTCGCCTATTTCTAAAGCCGCTTGTTTCGAACCCTTAGCAACTTCATATTCTCGTTCCCGACATTGAGCCACTTCAATGAGACGCTCGACTAACTGCGGATCGAATTGAGTTCCTGAACAGCGACGCAGTTCCGCAAATGCATCTGCCGGTGGCATACCCTTGCGGTAAACTCGATCGGAAACCATGGCGTCATAGGCATCGGCCAGAGTAATGATGCGCGAAGCCAATGGAATCGCTTCGCCAGTTGGCAAGTCTTGGTTGTTCGCACCATAGAATGCATGATGACAACGCACGATTTCGGATAGCTCGGGACACGAAAACGCGGCAGCCAGAATATCCACGCCGATGTCATCATGTTTTGACATGATTTGCCATTCCTCTTTTGTCAAAGGGCCTGGCTTCAACAAGATGGAGTCGGGTACGCCG
Source organism: Planctomycetales bacterium (assembly GCA_020426955.1). Taxonomy (GTDB): domain Bacteria; phylum Planctomycetota; class Planctomycetia; order Pirellulales; family Pirellulaceae; genus JAGQOZ01. Next base: position 28,200 of record JAGQOZ010000011.1, on the reverse strand, counting down.
ATCTTGCCGATATCATGTAATAAAGCCGCCACTTCCAACACGTAGATTTCTCGAGCCGACATCAGGCCTCGCGCCATGGCGATTGAGAGTTCTGAAACACGTTTGCTGTGTGCCGCAGTACCAGCGTCTCGGTATGAAAGTGCCGAAAGCAGCGACGCTACTGCGGCATAGGGAATCCTGCTGTTTCCTTCGAGCCCAGTTGCTTGATCGTCGGGCTTTGTGCGCGAAATTTGACTCTCGTCCACCACGATGTCATCCGGGACGTCTTCAAAGTAGACCAATTGATTTCGGCCATTGCGTTTCGCAACATATAGACACTTGTCGGCTTGGTCTAGCAGTTCTTGCGGTTCTGCTGCGCCCGAGAAAATGCAGGATAGTCCCAAGCTGGCTGTGATCTTCAGCTTGTAGTCAGGAAACTCCATCTGTTCTACTCGCTGCCGAATCTGTTCGCCTCGTTCTTCTGCATCGCTAACATTCATATCGGGAAGCAGAACGCAAAATTCTTCGCCACCGTACCGACATGCAACTTCGTTGCCATCCACAGAATCGAGTAGTACTTTCGCCACTGATCGCAGGACTTCGTCACCGGCGCTGTGCCCGTAATCGTCGTTAATTGACTTGAAAAAGTCGATATCGATCATCAAACAGTGTAAGCCACTTTCATTTTCGACCGCGTTACTCCAGAGTGACTCGAAGCGTTCAAAAAACGTACGTCGATTGACGCAACCGGTCAGCGGATCTCGAGTGGCCAGGATTTGCAGTTCTTGGTTTTGCTCCTGAATCTGACGTCGCGATTCACGAAGGTCTTCCAGCATGCCCTGCAGTTCGATCTTCTTGGCTTCCAAATCTGTGATGTCATCGAAACTAGCCAACACGCCTCGGCAGTTTCCGTCCTCGCCCAATATCGGAGACGAATTCACCAAGAACATGGCGTCTTTGGAATTGGTGGACAAGCCAATTCGTTTTCCCAACTGCATGACCGAGCACTTGCCCGATTGGTCCCAGGGGGTCTCACTGTCGCCATGCACTTTCCAGGGTAGTTCGTCAACCTTCTTGCCAACTAATTGATCTGCGTTGACTCCAACCTTGGCACCAAACGAGTCATTCGCCAAAACAATGCGATTGTCATCGTCCAGGACCAACAGGCCTTCCGCCAATGTATTCAGTGCCGAACGCACTCGATTGGGAACTGTCCTGGCGGGGTTCAGGTACGACAAACTTCGATCCAGGTACCAGATGTAGAAGACGGCCAGAATCCCGGACGCGAAGATAGCAAATGTCACTGCCGAACCACCGGTCGCCGCCTTGGGCAACGGGCGGAAGGCGATCTCGACTTGGCCCCAAGGTTGTTGTGATCGGTCCAGCACGGGCAAGATGATTCGCCGCCTAGATGACACTTTTTGCGTCGGATCCCACGACTGTTCGTGTTGTTCTGTGGCGGCATAGACTTGGCCGTTCCAACGACGCACGGCAGCGGACAAGACTTCGTCGTTTCGATGGACAAGAATAGCCAATTGCCGAGCGACCAAATCTTGTTTACCCGCTTGCGCCAACACGGCAACGTTGGATGCCGTCACTTCGGCTAGAGATGTGCGCCGACGTAGATGGATCGCCTCTTCATTGGGGAAAAACCCCAACTTTGCGGCTAGCAATATAGCGCCGTAAGTCAGCGCTATTAAGCTAACGGTGATCCTGGATGCCGGTGATATCAACTGCATGGGGACGACAGGCCGATCGGTCAGACGAGACCAAATGCTTATAAAAAATGGATGCCAGGCGGCGACGAGCCTCCGAAAATATAGCCCGCAAAATCGCTCGTTTTGGACTCGTGGCACGTGGTTTCCACACTTGCTTTTCAGGACAAGGTCTTTCTGACCCAATCACCGTCGCCGAGCGGGTGGACGGTGGAACAACCGAGTGGAATCCGTTAGGATGCGAACGATTCCCTCAGACAACACAATCGAATCGTCTCTTTCGGAAGCAACAAATGAAGCGAATGTCCCGATTCTTTGGCGTGATCTTCTTCTTCGTCCTGACGTCGTTGGCAAACAGTGAATCTCCCAACGTCATCTTTGTCATGGCCGACGACCTTGGTTATGGAGATCTCGGTTGCTACGGCCAGCAACTCATTCAGACTCCGCATTTGGACCAAATAGCCAAGGACGGTATTCGTTTCACCCAGTTCTACGCGGGTTGCACGGTTTGCGCATCGTCACGATCAGTCCTGATGACGGGGCAGCATATGGGACACACGCATGTGCGAGGAAACGCGGGCGGTGACATCTCGATTCAGTCTTTGCGCCCCGAAGATTACACATTGGCCGAACTCTTTCACGACAACGGTTACCTTACTGGCATGTTCGGCAAATGGGGACTGGGTGATGAAGTTCCCAACAACACCGGCTTGCCGAACGACCAAGGATTTGACGAATTCTACGGTTATCTTAATCAAGTGCACGCGCACAATTATTATCCAGAATTTCTCTGGAGGAATCGAACTCGCAGTCCGCTCAACAACGTTGTGCAATCCACTGGTTCTGGTTACGGAGGATTCGCTGGAGGATTTGCGACGCAGCGCAATGATTATGCCCATGATTTGATAATGAACGAAGCGTTCCAGTTCATTCGCCAAAACCACGATCGCCCTTTCTTCGCCTATATTCCAATCACGATCCCACATGCCAACAACGAAGGAACTCGTGGCACCGGAAATGGACAAGAGGTTCCAGATTACGGGAGTTATGCTGACAAGGATTGGTCAGATCAGAACAAAGGACAAGCGGCCATGATTTCTCGTTTGGATCGAGACATGGGGCGACTTTTGGAATTGCTGCAAGAGTTGGAGATTGACAACAACACGATCGTCTTTTTCACTTCGGATAACGGCCCGCACAACGAAGGTGGCCACACGCCCAAGCTCTTTAATCCCAGCGGCCCATTGAAGGGTATGAAGCGAGCACTTTATGAAGGAGGCATCCGAGTGCCGATGATTGTGCGTTGGCCAGGCCAAATTGAAGCGAATCAAGTTTCGGATCACATCGCTTACTTTGGCGACATGATGGCCACCTGCGCCGAATTGGCCAATACACAAACGCCCAAAAATACAGACTCCATCAGCTTCGTTCCTACTTTGCAAGGGCGTCGCCAAGACCAGCAACAACACCAATATTTGTATTGGGAATTCTACGAACAAGGCAGCAAACAGGCCGTTCGCAGTCAAAACTGGAAGGCCATTCGCAAGCCGATGTTCAGCGGAAAGACCGAATTATACAATCTAGATTCCGATATTGGCGAAACGACCGACGTGGCCCAGCAGCATCCTGATATCGTCGCCAGATTAGAAGCGATGATGGACGAAGCCCACGTGCCGCATCCCAACTGGAAAGTCCCAGCACCACGCGGCCGGCAGTAATGCGAAGACTGCACGTCTTGGTCCTGGAACCGTTTGGTGGTGGTAGCCACGCCAGCTTTTACGAAGGTTGGCAACGCTATTCAGCTCATCAGTTTCAGGTCCTCCATTTACCGGCAGTGCACTGGAAATGGCGTTCTCGACACGCCGGACTCACGTTTGCATTACGCCTGGAAGAAGCCAATTTGGAATCGCCGCCAGATATCGTCTTCTGCAGTGACATGCTGAATTTGGCGGAATGGAAAGGAATTGCTGATTCCCGGTACGCCTCGCTACCGGCGATCGCGTACTTTCATGAAAATCAATTTACCTATCCCTTGTCAGCGGGCGAGAAGCGAGACTACCACCTTGCCTACAACAACGTCCTGACGGCCATTTGCGCCAACCAAATCTGGTTCAATTCGGAATTCCATCGAAACGAGTTTGCTGATGCAGCCCAAGCATGGCTGCGGAAGATGCCGGACTTTTCGCACGGCGAACATTTCGACCAAGCCATTCAAAAAAGTCGAATTTGCTATCCCGGAATCAATCCGGTGCCGACTACCCAGGCAAGCTTGAAACCGCGTCACCCGGTGATTGGCTGGGTCGCTCGTTGGGAACATGACAAGCGCCCGGACGTCTTCTTGCAAGCCCTGACCGAACTTCGCCGCCAGGGCCAAGACTTCCAGTTGTGCCTGCTGGGCCAAGCGTTTCAAAATCAGCATCCAGCCTATGACCGAATTCAACAGGAATTTGCGAATCAGATTATCCACTGTGGCTACGCGTCGTCACCAGAAGAATACTGGCAACGACTGTCCGATATAGACATTGTTGTTTCTACTGCCGACCATGAATTCTTTGGCATTGGAATTCTTGAAGCGGTGGCGGCGGGAGCGATTCCTGTGGTGCCAAACCGTTTGGCCTATCCGGAAGTCTTCGCAAATTTCGGTGCGAACATTGTCGCCACGTGCACCTACGATTCGGTCGATGACCTTGTGAACACGCTTGCTCGCTGGATTGCGCAACACCCCGACAAGCCGATCGATACGATTCCATTGCAGGAAATCGCGGTGCGGCAGTTTCACTGGCAACAGCAAGCTCGCGAATACGATCAACTCCTGGTCGAAGTCGAGGAAGCGGTTCGTTAGTCTTGCCAATGTCTCGCTGGTGCTTACGATTCGGCTTCCACTTCGCTCCACAATTTTTCTAACCGTTGCGGCGAAACTTTGATCTTGGTTCCCAATGGCTGGGCGAACAGAGAGATCCGAAATTCTTCCAGCGTCCAGCGGAATTCGTTCAGTTTGGGGCTAATTCGCTGCAGTTCGATGTCTCGCGATTGGCGTTGATCCCAGTGTTCGAAGAAACCGAGCACGTCCCCAATCAAGCGTTCATCTTTCGCTTGGCCACCGCTGGTCAACTTATCAATACGATAGACAATCCCCTGAAAATATCTCGGCAATTCTGTCAGCCATTCCCACGGTGTTGTGACCACGAAGCGTGGCCTGACCAATTCAGCCAGTTGCCGATCGACATCAGCAGCACTGGCGGCAAAACGGCTGTTCTGAATCTGCTCTACGGCCAAACGAGCTTCATGGTAGGCGTTGAATAACTTCGGCAGCACCGCCGAAACGTCTTGCGTTGCCATGGCAATGCGTTCGACGGCATTCTGCTGCAAACGCTCCCAGTCGGCGTGCTTCAATGGCAATGGCTGGCTGTCTAAGAACGCTCGTCGAGCAATCAGATCGCGGATTTCATCCTTCAAAACGTCCGCCGGCATCAAACTGCTGGCGAACAGACTAAACCGTTCCCATTCGGGCAGCCAACGCAATTGCGTCTTCAAAGACTTTCGATTGGCGGATGCAAACAGGACCGTCAACGCTAGACGCGTCTCGTATTCGCGACGCACCGCCGAATCAAACACGACTTGTCGACACTTCTCTTTGTCCGCTTGCAAGCCCGGATAGACGGTGATGGGAATGCCATGTCGCTGTAGTTGTTCGCTTTCCGGGATGTCGCCAAAATCCCAAGTAACAATATCAGCGCGATTCCAATGGTCCAGTGAAACGGCTACATTGGATTTAATGTCCGCGTGTTTCAATTCTTGCCGAAGGTTGGGCAGTTCGCGACCGGCGGCGTGCTTTTGCCCATCATGGCCCAAAACTTCGATATGGATTCTTAGATGCCGAGGAATCTTGTCGGATTGGAAATCGCTCGGCCGAATCGGCTCTTCCGCAATCTTCCCCAATCGGCGACAAACCTCTTGCATGAAGTCACCTTGGCCGTAGACCAGCGAATCGGCTACTTTCTTGGCCGTGTCTGGTGCAGGGACTAAATTCCTGCGAATCGGCTTGGGCAAGGATCGAATCAGCGCCAATACCTTTTCTTCCACCAGTCCGGGAACGAGCCACTCCAGGTCGGCTTCGGAAACTTGATTCACCACTTCCACCGGCACGCTCACCGTCACTCCGTCTTCATCCGCGCCAGGCTGAAAGTTGTATTTTACAGGCAGTTCCATCTGTCCAATTCGCAGCAATTCGGGAAACTGCTGAAGGTCTAAATCGGTTGCATGAGTATGCACCAAGTCATCTACGGTGAATGGGAACTGCTTGCGGTTCGCTGCTGATTTTTTCAGCCAACGATTCAGATCAGCCAGATCACAAACGGTTTCCGGCAGCTTCCGATCATAGGCGGCAAACAGAGTGTATTCGTCCAGCAAGTATTCTCGTTTACGTGTCTTTGCCGCTAACTCGGCAATATCCGCAATGACCTGTTGGTTCTGCTGATGCCATTTGGCATTGGTATGAATCTGGTTTTCGACCAATCCGTGTTGAAGGAAAAGTCGCCGAGATTCTTCTGGGTCAATATGGCGATATCGAATTCTCCGCTTGGGCACCACCGGCAGGCCAAACAGGCTGAGCTTTTCATAAGCCATCGCGCTGGCCGCTTTACTGCTCCAATGAGGATCGCTGTAGGATCGCTTGATCAAATGTGCCGCAATGGGCTCGAGCCATTCCGGCTGAATCACCGCCACGTTGCGGCCATAACGCCGAGTCGTCTCTAACAGTTCTGCCGCGAAAATCCATTTGGGCTTCTTTGAAAAAACACCCGATCCAGGCCAGAGATGAAATTTCACACCGCCGGCTCCAGTGTATTCGAAGTCACTGGTTCGCAAGGCCACGCCGGAAAGTAAACCACTTAACAAGGATTGGTGAATCTGGTTGTAGTCATCCCGACGAGCTGATGGTTTGAGACCGTTTGCTTTTGCCAATTCTTTTAACTGCCGATGAATTTCCGTCCATTCGTACATGCGATTCACGGAAAGGAAATTCTGCTGACACGCTTTCTTCACCTGGCTCTTTGAGAGAGATTCCTTCCAATGGTGATACATGTCCCACAGCTTGAGATAGCTAATGAAGTCCGATCGTTCATCTTGAAATTTCTGCTGGGCTTGATCGGCGGCTTGTTGTTTCTCCAGGGGACGTTCACGAGGATCTTGAATCTCCAGTGCCGCAGCGATGATCAAGACTTCTGCCAAACAGCCGTTGCCATCCGCCTCCAAAGTCATCCGCCCCACTCGCGGGTCCACTGGCAATCGAGCGAGTCGGCGGCCAATATCGGTCAATTCACGCCTGGCATCCAATGCACCGATTTCGAACAGCGTCTTGTAACCGTCGCGAATGGCATCGGGCCGAGGCGGATCTAGAAAGGGAATCGATTCAATTTCGCCAAGTCGCAGCGCTTTGGCTTGCAAGATAACAGAGGCCAAATTCGTGCGGCGAATTTCCGGCGTGGTGTAGCGGTCTCGAGCTTCATAGTCTTCGGCCGAATAAAGTCGAATGCAAACGCCGGGGCCCAGCCGACCACATCGACCTTTGCGTTGATCCGCCGACGCTTTAGAGACCGCTTCAATCGGTAGCCTTTGGACTTTCACCTTGGGCGAATAGCGACTGATTCTGGCCGTCCCCGAATCGACAACATAGCGAATTCCTGGCACCGTCAACGAAGATTCCGCTACGTTGGTGGCCAAAACTATTCGCCGGTGTTTGCCGGTTTGAAAAATCTTGTTCTGCTCTGCGGCCGAAAGCCTGGCGTACAACGGCAAGATCAAGGTGTTGGCTTGGTTGGCGACGTGACTGCTGCGCAAACGTTTGGTGGCTTCGCGAATATCGCGTTCGGTTGGCAAAAACACCAGCACATCTCCAGAACCGATGCGGCTCAATTCATCCACGGCCGCAACAATTCCAGCATAGACATCCGTTTCGCCTCGTTCGTCTTCCTGCAGCGGACGATACTGCACATCCACCGGATAGGTGCGCCCCGACACCTGAATCACAGGCGCTGGTCCCGACTCATTCCCGAAATGTGCCGCAAATCGTTCTGCATCCAACGTTGCAGACGTAATGATCAAACGCAGATCGCGGCGTCGCTGGAGCGTTTGATGCAAGAAGGCCAGCAAGAAGTCAATATTCAGCGATCGTTCGTGTGCTTCATCCAAAATGATCGCATCGTAGTTTTCTAGAAAGCGGTCCGTTTGCGTTTCGGCCAGCAAGATCCCGTCGGTCATCACTTTGATTAATGTCCGGTCGCTGGACTTGTCCGTGAAACGAATTTTGAAACCGACTTCTCGTCCTAGCGAACAGCCCAGTTCATCCGCCACTCGATCCGCCACGCTGCGCGCCGCAATCCGTCGAGGTTGCGTGTGTCCAATCATGGCTGACGTACCGAATCCCGCTTCCAAACAGAGCTTGGGCAGCTGCGTTGACTTCCCCGAACCGGTCTCGCCAGCGACCACGACAACTTGATTCGCCTGGATGGCGCGAATGATTTCGTCTCGATGTTCTGAAACGGGCAGTTCGGCCGGATAGGTAATCTTGGGCCGCGTTTCCAGACGCTGTTGACGCACTTCGGCCGAACGCTGAATCGCTTCTTCCAGCTTTTGCGCCAAGCGATTGGCTGGCTGTTGCGACTTTTGGCGTTCGCTTAACTGGCGAACCATCTTTCGCAGCCGAAACCGGTCCTTCAACATGCAGCGATCGATTTGCGAATGGTACGAGCTTTCAGGCGACATCAGTTAGGCAGCTCGCGTAAGGCAAGAGCAAGAATTCGCAAACTTCGGCGGCAGACAAATAGGCTCAAGATGCAATTTGATCTTGAGCGGTGGGTTCGGCGGCCACATGCGTCCGAGTTTCCCGATCGACCAACCGCACGCCGTCTTCTACCAACCGCATCCAACGCCGTTGCGGCAATGGCAATTTGTTTTGGCAGCCGCAGATGCACGTCGTCCGATCGCCGGCGGTTCGTTCGCGATGATGGCACGCCGGACACTCCCAGATGCGATGTCCGTCGTATTTCAGCCTTTCGTAAGGGCCCTTCATTTTCCAACTTTGCTCCGCAAACGATAAGGAAATCCCAGCCAATGGCGGTCGAGTATAATTCCCGCTGCGAATTTCCGAAACCCTTAATGCGCGGTACGTCAAACAAACATCTGAAACGGAATGGAAGGTTCAAACGCGTTTTCAAAGTGCTCAATCAACGGCTTTTTGGCACCATTTGGCCAAGTCACCGCGACGATGTCAAAGCGAGCGGCATTTTCCAGCAGATTATTACGGCGCAAATAGGCGATTCCTAATCGAGTTAATTTGTCTTGTTTCCGCTGGTCGACCGCTTCCGCTGGATGGCCCTTGTCGTCCGATTCACGCGTTTTCACTTCCACAAAGACAACGGTTCGACCATCCACGGCAACCAAGTCAATTTCGCCCATGGAAGTACGCACATTGGTGCCAATCAGGATGTAGCCTTTTTTTCGCAGAAACTTGGCCGCCGCCGCTTCTCCCTTCGCTCCCAACGTCAAAGGCGTGCGAACCCAAGCTTCTCGAATCAAACGACTGGCCATGCTGATGGTTGCGGCAATCTTCACGCTGTTTGCTCCTGAACGAAAAAAGGCCACTGACACGCAGCGGCCTAACCATCATCCTGATAAAGATCTGCTGGCAGTTTGCTATGGATCAACCAAGCCGGCCGGAATCGTCTCGCCGCCATTAATGGTCAACAACGACTTGAACACGATCGGTTCGATGTCGGTGTTTAATGGACGAGCACTCCCGTCCATAAAGGCAAAATACATGATGCTACCCGCACCAACACCAAATTTATAGTTCGCTGGTGTGCTCACGTCGTTCCTCGACAGGGGCAGTACCGCTTGCGGACTGCTTTCACTTACGAAGTTGGCATAACGAGTGTGAGACGTTATATTTTCGCCGGCAAATGCAGCTCCGTCGAACAACTGCTTGGTCGCCGGCATAGCGTTGGGCGAAAGAATTGCATCCGGTGTCCAACGATCTCCGACAGCAATTGTCGTGCTCTGTCCGTCTCTCAAATCGTTGGTCGTGTAACGACGTTCCCGAAGGCCTGCACTATTACTCCACGTAAATGGCCCAGCTAACTTGGAGTTTACTTCGAAAACGGGCCCATTTCTCGGGTCAATATTTAGGTTTAACGGATCCGTTTTCGGGTTGCCCGAATAAACCACTCCGCCATTAGCTGCATAGTCAATGCATGTTCCAACGCCGCCACTGGCAAACGGCCCTTGCACGTAACCGGCAACTCGCGAGAACAGTGGGTTGCTGAAGACTTCTACCGGCGTCGACATCGCGCCATTGGCTCCCTGCTGGTTAGCTGGCAACATGACGTTCAATTGATCGTACAGATTCTGACTATCTAGGTAGGGCAGCAATTCAAACGCCCAGGAACTGGTGAAATCGATTGTCTTTTGGGTTGGATTGTAGAACCGCACGCCGGGCGGCAAATTCTGCTTGTTGGCAGTGTAGTTTTGAATCGCTTGGGAAATCTGACGCAGGTTGTTTTGGTTCTGGGCCATGCGCATACGATTTCGAGCCATCCCGACGGCGGGGACGGTGATGGCGACCAGCACGGCAATGATCGCAATGACCACCAGCAGTTCAACAATGGTGAAACCCGCCCTTCGACGGTTAGAAAAGTGCCTTGCGAATTGCGACGTTCGCATCTTCATAAACGAATTCTCCTCAATGCCACTTCGAATTTCTGCCCGACTCATTCGCCCGCGGCCCGAATGGAAAGAAACCTCAAATTCGCCCCTCTCCGTTAGCCCGTATAACGATTCCATGATGACAGAACGGCCGCAAGACGTCTACCAGAATGTGCCAACTTGCCTTGACAAATGGCAAAAAACGCCGATTCTGCTCACTCGATTAATCGGTCTAACTGTGAAGTTTTTGGACAACGGCAACATGGCGGAATCGGCTAGTTCACTTTTTGTTCCAGCAGCCAGTCTTCCAGAATCACGTGCTGCACATGGGGTGCTCGCAGCAGCATCGCCTTTTTCGGCAAGACAACTTGCAACCAGCGACGTTGTGCTGCGGCCGATAACGCGCGAACTCGGCGACTCTCTTTTGACTGAGACATCACGTTTTGCGCCAATCGTTCGAAGGTAGCGGGAACAATATTTGGTTCGGGGCCCACGTGGATAATTTTGGTAACTCCCATCGACAGCAGTTCGCACACGACATCCCATAGTCGCTGAGGATGATCGATCCACTGCGCGATGATTTCTCGAGAATTCAAGTCGGAGTAGCACGTCGTGCCGGTCACCAGCGATAGGATCGGCGGCTTGGGTGCCGTAATACCGCCTGGCAACGTCAATAACATTTGGGCCGCTCGATTCGGAATGTTTTTGGCCCACATCAGCGGCGTATGCAACGGCGGCCAACGATTGTCATTCTTTCGTAAATGCAGACCTTTCGGCGCGATCTGCTTCACACGTGCGCGAAACGCATCCATGGTGGAACCGGAGCCCAGAACTAAGACCGAGTTCGGAGCCAAATGAGTCGAAATGCCGATGATGCCATCTCCTTGCTGATTGATATCAATAAACGCACGTCGAATTTCATGCAGCGGTAACGAATCCGCTCGAGAAAACAGCACGCCCAGTTCCACGTCCTGCGCCAACTGCACGCCGTCCGACGCCATGGCTAACGGAATCTGCAAAGCGTCCTTCATGGTGTAGACGCCTGCCGCCACTAACGCACTGATTTCGCCCAAGCTAAATCCGCAGGCTACTCGCGCATCCTGAAATTTGATGCCAAAGAATTCGTCAAGAAGTCGAAGCTGAGCTTGCTCCATGGACACAATCAGCGTGATGGCTTCGGCGTATTCGTCCAGAGTTGGTTCACGAGCCTCTTTGACTCGCGTTACCAAGTCAACGGGTTGCTGGATCACTTCGGAACAAATCTCCGACGCTTCGCGCAAATACGATTCTACGATGGGGCCAAACTTGGGATGCGCCAACAGCTGAGGGCTCTTGCCCATGTTGGTCACGTTGTAGCCTCGCAACGCAAACGCAGCATTAGAAAAGCGATCCTTCAAGTTGCTCATAGGGAATCTCTCGCCGATATCCGATTACCAGACCATGTTTGACGCGGGAAATTGTACGCCGCCACAACCACCGCACGCCTCAAAAACAGGCATAATGGTCGCCTGTCGACGGAACCTGGGGAACCGTCTATGCTATTTTCGGTATTCGCACTGACATAAAACGAATAAAAACCGCACAACCTGAACGACAGGCAAATCCAGCCTCGTTTTCTTAGATGACGGACAACCAAGTGGCTCGAACTCAACACCCCAAACCTGCTGAACGCGCCAAGATGACTCCCAAACCGCTACGTGGCAAGATTGCGGTAGTCACCGGATCCAGCAGTGGCATCGGCGCTGCGACCGCCTTGTCGCTGGCGACGGCCGGCGCAAGCGTTTTGTTGCACGCCGGCAAAAACCGAGCAGGTGCGGAAGAATTGGGCAAACAAATACGAGCGATCGATGGTGACTATCACATATACGTTGCCAACTTCCAACAAGACGACACGTTGGACGAATTCGTGGACCTTGCTTGGCAGTGGCGAAACGGTGTGGATATCTGGGTCAACAACGCCGGGGTTGATGTGTTGACCGGATCCACTGTCGATCTTTCGTTCGAACAAAAATTGGATCTGCTGTGGAGCGTGGATGTAAAGGCTTGCATGCGATTAGCTCGAAACGTAGGGCAACGCATGGCGCAGTCGGTCTCCGGCGGATCGATTGTGAATGTCGGCTGGGATCAAGCGTGGGAAGGAATGGCGGGTGACAGTGGCGAAATGTTTGCCGCCATCAAGTCCGCCGTGATGGGGTTCACGTTAAGTCTGGCAAAATCGTTGGCGCCGAAGGTTCGAGTCAACTGCGTGGCGCCGGGGTGGATCCGCACATCTTGGGCTGAATCTGCGTCGGAGTATTGGCAGGAACGAGCGAAACAGGAATCGCTGCTAAAACGTTGGGGTACGCCCGACGATGTGGCCGCTGCGATTCGATTTTTGGTTTCGCCCGAAGCCGCATTCGTCACAGGGCAGATTCTAAAGGTCAACGGCGGTTTTGCCGGCAATGGTAATTCGTCGGGAAAGAATGCGACCTGATTGGTTATGCAAACGAATGCCGCCAAACGCCATCTGCACTTTGTCACGGGCAAACTGGCCGAATCCAGCGTTCGTCGGGTGGTCGCGGACGTTGCCAGTCAAGTCGGCTTTGATTATTCGATTGACGTTCTGCCCATCACTGTCGCTGCACTGATGACGCCCGAGTGGATTGCCAAGCATGTTTGCGTTCCCGATGCGGCGACCGAAATCATCTTGCCAGGTTACTGTGCCGGCGATTTACAACCGCTGCAACATGTCACGTCGCTGCCGATTCAAATTGGCCCGAAAGATTGCTTTGCGTTGCCGGAATTTTTCGGACAGCAACGCGATCTTTCGGACTACGGTTCGTACTCCATTCACATCATTGCCGAAATCAATCACGCGCCGCGATTGAGCGTCGCACAGATTTGCCGACAAGCCGCAGCATTGGCGCAGGACGGTGCAGATGTGATTGATATTGGCTGTCAGCCCGGCGAACGCTGGCAGCAAGTGGGTGACGCCGTGAAGGCGGTCAAGGATCTGGGGCTGCGAGTTTCCATTGACAGTTTTGATGTCCGGGAGATTGCGGACGCGGTCGTCGCCGGAGCGGAACTTGTTTTATCGGTGAATCACACCAATCGACACGCTGCGCCGGATTGGGATGCGGAAGTGGTGGTGATTCCCGATGATATTCGTTCGCTGAATGGATTGGAGGATTCGGTTGATTTCTTGCAGCAGCACCACGTTCCGTTTCGCATCGATCCGATTTTAGAACCCATTGGCTGTGGCTTGGCAGCCAGCTTGGTTCGCTATGCGGATGTCCGACGTCGTTTTCCGGATGCGGAAATGATGATGGGAATCGGCAATCTGACCGAACTGACCGACTGTGATTCCGCTGGTATCAACACGCTGCTGCTGGGAATTTGCCAGGAGCTTTCTATTCACAGCGTGCTGACCACGCAGGTTATCAATTGGGCGAGAAGCAGTGTACGCGAATGCGATTACGCCAGACGACTGGTCCACTACGCGGTGCAACACGGCACCGTTCCCAAGCGTCTTTCGTCCGAATTGATCATGCTGCGAGACGCCGTGTTGCATAGCAAGACTTCGCACGAACTGAGCGAATTAGCCGGTCAGCTGAAGGACCACAATTACCGTCTATTTGCGGAAGACACAGCGTTGCACGTGCTCGCCGCGCAAACACACTTGACCGACACAGATCCGTTCGTGTTGTTCGACAAGCTGCTACAATCCAATCCCAAGAACGTCGATGCGTCTCATGCGTTTTACCTAGGATACGAATTGGCCAAGGCCAAAATCGCTCTGACGCTTGGCAAACAATATCGACAAGACGAAGCACTCGACTGGGGATTCCTAACTGAACCGGAAGTTTGCCATCGCCATCGACGAGGTTCGTGATTTGGTCAGCCATAGCACACACGGCGTCTGCCATGATTTGGCCTACGTGACGAAAACTCCGAGACGTCAATTGGCTGCTTTTTGAGTCCGGTGACGCACAAAGGCGCAGACTTCGTCAAAGACATGGTGAGACGGCAAGTAGTCCGAAAAAATGTTGATTCGCTTGCCATCGTCCTTTCGCAATTGCAACACAAACCGATTCTGGATCCGAACCGACGTCATCTTGGTGATCGAACTAAACGGAATGGTCTGGATACGTGAGGACCAGCGAGAAACCGGTAGGACGATGGCATCCATGGTGATGGTCAATTGATTGGCTGCATGAGTCCTTCGAAGCGACGCAATCAACGCTGACGCGGCCATTGCGGCACTGGTTAATGCCAAAACCCAATAGAACACCGTCGCCCCGATTGGGCTCAGGCGAAAAATACCGTTCAACTCCAGCCCGACGCGGTTGGTAATCGCGAAATAAAATAACGCCAACGCGGATGCGCCGGAAACGAGTATCGTTTTTAGCAGACTTGTGGTGCTCGGTCGGTACGCAAATTCGCGTTTGATTTCGCTCATCGCAGGTGTCTCGTCAAGCAGTTTCGATAGGAAGTGTATGTCTGTATTGTGTGTGGGATCGGTATCAAGCCTAAGTTAAACTAGGTTGTGGGATACCGAAGTCAATTTGACGAACACCGTTTTGGTTCCCTCGACAACGACACGGCTCTTTTTTACAACTGGATGGACTTTGTAATCCATTGATTGTTGACAAAAAGAAACATGCCTACGCTCGTTCAGCCGCTTTCGTCGTTCCTATCTGCCGTCGAAACGTTTCAGCGACTTGCGAATTTGCCCGGCTGCTTGTTTCTGGATAGTGCACTGCCTCATGAAACGCTGGGACGTTATTCGTTTGTGACGGCCGACCCGTTTGATCAGCTTTCCGTGGTTGTCGGCGATCCGATGGCGTTTGACCGTTTGGCAAGATTTGTCGGTCGGTACACCGCCCAACCGCTACCGAACTTGCCGCCGTTCCAAGGCGGTGTGGCGGGACTCTTCTCCTATGATTTGAATCGTTCTATCGAAGAATTGCCTGCCCCGGCATGTGATCAATTCGCATTGCCCGCAATACATGTAGGACTTTATGACGTCGTAGTTGCATTTGATCATCTGACCCAGGAAGCGTGGCTGATTTCGCAAGGTTTTCCGGAAACGTCAGATGCGGCGCGAACCGATCGAGCGGCAGCACGCATGTCGCAGTTTCAGCAATGGCTTTCCGAATCACCAATTTCTGGCTGCCCAAGCCATTCAGCGCCATCACTGTCAACGACCACGTCGCGCATCATGGGGCCGCACTATTCGCTGGAACGAATGCCCAGCCTTTTCAGCAATTTCACTCGTGCCAATTACCTTGCCGCCGTACAACACATCGTCGACTACATTCATTCCGGGGACATTTTTCAGGCTAATTTTTCGCAACGACTGTTGATGCCGGCCAAAGACGCAGCCGCGGACTTGTATCTTCGTTTGCGGAATCAGAATCCAGCGCCATTCGCCGGATATTACCAGGGTGGTGATTTTCAAATTGCAAGTGCATCGCCGGAACGGTTCGTCCGCATCGACAACGGTCGCGTGGAAGCTCGACCCATCAAAGGAACTCGCCCAAGAACTCGGCTACCCGAAGCCGATTTGTACACGGGCGAAGAACTACGAGCCAGCGAGAAGGACCAAGCGGAAAACGTAATGATTGTGGATCTGATGCGGAATGACCTCTCGCGAGTTTGCCAGATGGATTCGATCCGAGTGGAACAGTTGTGCCAAGTGGAAAACTATCAGTTTGTGCAACACCTGGTCTCATCGGTTGTCGGTAAATTGTTGCCCCATCGTACCGCGGTGGATTTGCTGGTCGCTGCATTTCCCGGCGGTTCCATCACGGGCGCTCCCAAAATCCGAGCGATGCAGATCATTACGGAGTTAGAACCACATGCTCGAGGTGCGTATTGCGGGTCATTGGGGTATATTGGTTTCAGTGGTCAAACCGACCTGAGTATTTTGATTCGAACCATTACAGCGGCCCAAGGATGGTGGCAACTGCCGGTGGGTGGTGGCATTGTTGCTCAGTCAAAACCTCAGGCCGAATATGACGAAACGTGGCACAAAGCAGAAGGCATTCTTCGTTCGCTTTAGGTAGATCACCGATCCGGTCTTAAATTGGGTTCGAAAGGTTCGCCATGAATCCCTTGGTCTATCACGTGGTTAGCGGCCAAGCTTTTTTCTCGGGGCTAGCGATACTGTTGCTGGCGGTTTACTTTGCGGCGCGAAGTCCATTTGGCAATCGCATTTCATTTCTATCGATTGTTGTCGGTGTCATTGCGATTGCCGTTTCCGGAACGCCTTTGTCCAGTTGGTGGTACGTGGTGTTGGGCGTGGCGATCGTGAATTGGTTGATTTCACTGCGTCTTCAGAGCGGCAAGCTCTGGGCCCAGGGAGTTCTGGTCACGGCGATCTTAGTCAGCTTGGCAGTGGAACTGCCGTATCACTTTGTTCCTTCTGTGCATCGGTTAGGTCCGCAATCGAGTTTGACGATATTGGGAGATTCAGTCACGGCAGGTATGGGTGCCAATGACGCTTCTGTTCGCTGGCCGACTCGGTTGCTTCAAGATCGTCAAATTATCGTCAATGACTTGTCAGAACCGGGCGCAACGGTCGGTTCAGCGCTGCAGCATTCGCAACTGTCCCAAATCCCGCCGGGAATCGTGCTGTTCGAACTGGGTGGTAATGACATTTTGGGCAGCACCACTCCCGAAAAATTTGCGGTGACGCTTGAAGAACTACTGGTGGCCACCAGTCGAGAAGATTGCCAATTGGTGATGTTCGAACTGCCGTTACCACCGTTTTACAATCGCTTTGGTCAAATACAACGAAGGTTGGCACGGAAATATGATGTTCAACTGGTCCCCAAACGCGTGTTTCTTTCTATACTTGGCGATCAAAATGCCACAATAGATTCGATTCATCTTACGCCAGCAGGTCATCAACGCATGGCGGATACGGTGTGGAACTTGGTTGGTCCTACCGCTGCATCGACTCCCAAATAACCGGTCCGTTTGTCCCCATGATTTTGTTGATCGATAACTACGACAGCTTTTCACATAACTTGGATCGGTATCTTCGGCGCTTGGGCCTGGAAACTCGAGTTGCACGTAATGACCGCATCACAATTCAACAAATTGTCGATATGCAACCCGCAGCGATTGTCCTTTCGCCCGGACCATGCACACCAAATGAAGCCGGTATATCGCTAGAGTTGGTGCAGCGATTCTATACGTCAACTCCCATTCTGGGAATCTGCTTGGGCCATCAGACGATTGTCCAAGCGTTTGGCGGACAGATTGTGAAAAGCGAGCATCCGGTGCATGGACGAGCGAGCGAAATCGTGCATCAACAGCAAAGCGTGTTTGCTGGCTTGCCGTCGCCAATACGCATTGGCCGGTATCATTCTTTAATTGCAGATGCTCCTTTACCTGAATCACTGCGAATCACGGCCACCACCGTGGATGGTATTGTCATGGCGTGCCAGCATGTTTTGCGGCCGGTGATTGGACTGCAATTTCATCCCGAGTCCATCTTGACTGAATTTGGCTTTGACATGCTGGCTTCGTTCTTTCGTCAAGCCAACATACATGTTGATGATCCGGCCGATTTGATGAGTACCGAACAGACCGTTCAGCCTTCGTCACACGATAAGTGGCCAGATCGGCCTGTCACTTTTTGAGAACTTCAGGAACTAATTGACTGTGATTTTGGAAGGTTTAGTAACGACGAAGAATGCGGATGGGTCCACCAATGTTTCTCCTATGGGACCGGTGGTGGAAGCAACCATGCAGTCGTTTGTGCTGCGGCCGTTTCAGACATCTCGCACTTACCAGAATTTGGTACGTGAAGGCTATGGTATCTTCCATGTGACCGACAATGTCCTGCAGCTGGCCCAAGCGGCAGTTGGTCAACCTAGCGCGCCGAATTGGTTAAGTCACGATGAATTTCCAATGCAGATTCTGCAGGACGCTTGCCGCTGGTATGCGTTCACGATTCGCTCCATCGATGCCAGTGAAACCAGATCAGAAATACACTGTTGTGTCACTCGCCACGGTTTTTTACGTGAATTTATGGGTTTTAATCGAGCAAAACATGCGGTTTTGGAAGCAGCCATTCTGGCAACTCGAATTCACCTAATTCCCCAGGACGAATTGTTTCAGCAATTGGACCAATTGGCGATATTAGTGGCCAAGACGGGCGGAAAAGACGAGAGCCAGGCGTTCCAGTTTCTGGTAGAGTACGTAAAATCAAGTAGCGAATGAGACGGAAGGATTCTTCGCTTCCACTCAACTCACTCCTGACCCAATTTGATTGCCCGCCATGCAAGTCCGAACCATCCGTATCTGTTCACCCAGCCGCCTGCACTTTGGGCTGTTGTCATTCGGCCACGTCGGCAAGCCTCAGTTTGGCGGCGTCGGGATAATGCTAAATCAACCCGGTCTAGAGGTCGAATTTTCGCTCACCGCCGAATCGGAATCCAAGAGCGTCGGATTAGGTGAAATCTTGCCGTCCGGTCCATTGGCAGAACGAATCCAAATGCACGCCACCTCATGGTTCCTAAATCGACACGGTGGCACTCGCATCAGCCCTGGCCGAATCACCGCCAACGTTGTCCGGTCACCTCGGCTACACAACGGTCTGGGCACAGGAACACAAGTTGCTTTGGCCGTCGCCACGGGCATGGAAATCCTCTATTGCGGCGAAGAATGGGAAACCGTGCAGCAACGTCCCGGATCATTGGCCAAAAGCGTTGACCGTTTAGGTCGTTCCAGCATAGGAACGTGGGGCTTTGTGGAAGGTGGGCTCATTTGGGACGGTGGTCGGATCAGCCCAGACGCATTGGGAAAACTGAATAAACGCACTACGGTGCCGGAGGAATGGCGAGCGGTCTTGATTCTTTCTCCGGGCGAAGGCCTCTCAGGCGAAAAAGAAAAGTCAGCACTCGCCAGTCTGCCACCTATCCCAGAAACCACCACCGAACGTTTGACGGAATTGATCGAACAACAAATTTTTCCTGCCGCAGAATCGGACGATATTGGCCAATTTGGAGAAGCGGTTTTCGAATATGGCTGTTTGGCGGGTGAATGCTTCGCGTCATCCCAAGGCGGGTGTTTTGCTTCGCCCCGATTGGCTTCATGGGTGAAAGAGATTCGAGATCGCGGATACCACGGCGTGGGTCAAAGCAGTTGGGGGCCGGCGCTGTTTACTTTCGTTCCGGACGAACCTACGGCGCAGGAAATGTGTCAGTGGTTCGCAAAGGACGTGGATAGTTCCGTCGACTTGATTGTGGCTCAGCCGAATCAACACGGCGCCCTCGTGCAAGAAATCTCGATTTCGTAGAATCTGAAACGTGATTCACCGTCGAACCGGTGTCAAACGCCGGTTCCCACAACGGCCAAACAGGAAGCTGCATTCGAATTATCCGAATCGGCCCTCAATCGACAAAAAAGGAACGTCACTCATGGCACAATTGGGCGTCAATATTGATCATGTCGCCACCGTTCGTCAAGCTCGTAAAACCTACGAACCGGATCCCGTTTGGGCAGCCGCTTTGGCGGAGCTAGGCGGAGCCGACTGTATCACGCTGCATCTGCGAGAAGACCGGCGGCATATCATTGACCGTGATGTGCGAGTGATGAAGGAGACGGTATCGGTTAAGCTGAATCTGGAAATGGCCTGTGATCATGATGTTGTTCAACTGGCGGTGGACGTGCGTCCTGATCAAGCAACGTTGGTGCCAGAGCGTCGAGAAGAAGTCACTACCGAAGGTGGATTGGACGTGATGGGGCAACTGGATCGGGTTGCCGATGTGACCAAGCGTCTCCAAGACGCAGGCATCGCGGTGAGCCTGTTTTTAGACCCCGATGTTGCGCAAATCGATGCCGCCAACTCCATCTCGGCCGACGCCGTCGAACTCCACACGGGACAGTACGCATTGGCCAAAACAGAAGCTGAACGCATGGCGTGTTTGATTGAACTTAAGACCGCCGCGCACGCCATCCAGAATCATGGCATGACGCTTCATTCGGGCCACGGGCTAAATTACAAAAACGTTCAACCCGTAGCAGAAATTGCCGGCATGTGCGAATTGAACATTGGCCATTCAATTGTCGCTCGAGCGATAATGGTGGGCATGCAGCAAGCGGTTCGCGAAATGAAGAATCTGATCGATCGCTGCGGCTAATGCACGTCCACCGAAGTTCGCTCGCGACGGTCACTGACGCGAAGCGAGCGAAACGGCTGAATCGTGTATTCCGATTGCTGCGAACTAAACCGACGACGGTGAATCTAGTCTTACCCAATCCTTGAGGTGAGCATGTTCGAAGATCATTTCATGCTGGATCTTCAAATCTTGTCCCATGCCCGCTTCGCACGCGCGTTGGTACATGGCGTAGGCGATCCCTACATCTGCGTACGCCAAACCCACGGCATTGAAATAGGTGCGTTCGTCTGCGGACTCTCGTCCCGGCTTGCGGCCCAAAATTAAATCGGACAAATTAGCGTGAATATCGGCGTCGGTCAGTTCGCCATCTTTGTACATGCGGCTGAGTGTTTGCGTGCGGTGCTTTACGGTTTCCCAGTCGTCACAAACAATCTTGCTGCTTTGTTTGGCCACGGCGAATTCGTCCTCCCAGCCACCAACGTGGCTGTAAAACGCGCCGGGCTTCACCCAAGCGGCTTTCAATAGCGGCGCCTGCGCACTGGTTGCCGTAACAATAATGTCAGCGTCCTTGGTGGCCGCTTCCAAATTGGACTTCGTGCCGACAATCTCCATGTCGCTCAGTATCGGCGACATCTCTTTGATGAACTGCTGCTCTTCCGCCGGTTCCTTCGCACCGACAAAGCACTTCGTCAGACTGGGGCGAACCGTCTTCATGGCAATCAAATGCATTTTGGCTTGTTCGCCTGCACCCACGAATCCAATGACTTCGGCATCGTCCCGAGACAAATACCGAGCCGCCAAGGCGCCCATCGCACCGACTCGCATGTTGGAACACAACGTTCCTTCCATAAAGGCAATTGGAAAACCGTGTTCGATTTCAGAAAGAATTATGACAGCCGACAAATTCTGCATGCCGTATTTCACCGGATTAGGTGGAAAGACCGACACCCACTTTACTCCGCAGATTTTGTCCTTTTTGAATGTGGCCGGCAGGCAATTAATGCGTTCCTGTGTGTCATCGTTGAAGATCTGAACAATCTTTTCCGGGAACAGGACGTCGCCAGCTTCAAATGCCTTGATGGAACTCTCGGCGGCGTCCATCGCCAGCCGCATGTCCAAACACCCTGCTCCTAGTAAATCCTCCTGCGAAAAATACTGGCAGTGAATTTCATGCTGCGCCACAATTCGATCCTTTCGGTCAATGGTTCCGGAAACGGCAAACAATCGCTTAGTGCAATACGGCCATCTAACTTTGTCGCCACGAAAAGCAAATTGCGAGCCAACTTGGAATCGAACGCTCACCTGCGCGTCCCTGCACATTTCCGTTCTCACTTACCGCTCCCGACCGCACAGTCGCCGCACCAAACCGCACACTCGGTGGACACATGCTGCCAGCATGTACGTCAACGTGCTGGCGGTTAGACATTAGCGAATCGAATTCGATTTTCCCCGTGGTTTAGTCTAAAACATAGGGTCGATTCCACATTCGGCGAATTGTCTCTCTTATCAACGAACATGGCTCCTTCGGTCAGTTCCGATAGTTTATTGACCAATCGCAGTGGAGCTTCCGTTTGGTTTGTCACGATTGCGGCGGCTCGAATGTTCGAGCAGCGAATGGTAAATCCTGGACAATCGTATGGAGCATTCAGCATCAATTCGTTGTCTTGGCGAACGATCTGCGTTAATTGCTTCGCCGCTTCATAACGACCGATTTCACTCAGCTTCATCCAGATGGTGGAATCGTGGTAGCGTTCCGCCAACGAAAGTACGATTCGCTGAAAGGCCTGAAAGCCAGTCTTGGTGCCGTTGCAATATATTCCCGGCCAGTGACAAAGCATCACCGCTGGCTGATTGCGTTGAATCAATTCGACCATACGTCCGCTCGTCGCATCGGCATTTGCGTATCGATCCGGTTCGCTCAACTGCACGCCTTCCCAACCGCCAAACCAGTCTCCCGTTCCCGCCAGAACATTCATGGTCAAACGATCGGATTGCCCTTTCGAATCAATGTATTCCAACTTAGGCGTCGTGGGCTCATCGCCTTCCGCAATGTACTTGAAATAGTGAGGCAAATCAGTGCCGTAGATATCTCGCACCGCTTCAAACACCGCCTGTGGCAACTTCTGTTTCACTCGGTTCCCAAAACCGCCCGGCGTGGTGATTCCTTCGCACGGCAAATCGCAGTTATTCAAAATCTTCAGCGCAAAAGCCATGTACGCTGTCAGTTCGTCCACACTGATGTCCGTTTGGGGAAATGAATTTTCCATGGTCGCGTCGGACGCAGTTGGCATCGGCCGACCGGTCTTCAGATCGATCACTCGAGTGTGCGTGATCATTTCCGGATGAATGTCCCAATTGGGAACCATCAAGTCGCGAACCAGCTTGAGACTTGCGTCGAGTGCTGCCTTGGACCAACCCGGCAAACCTCGATCCAACCAGCCCACGCAGGCCGGGTACGGCACAATGCTGTATTTCCCTTTGACACCATGCATTTGACACCATTCGCCAAATTCACGAACGAACGCATCCGGAATTTCACGAGGCCACTGCTGCCAAGGTTGATGATAAATCTTGCGATCTGGCCACGCTTCGCGAAACTGCGGCATACAAAAATGCCCCATGTTGACCAAGCATGTCGAATCGTCGATCACAAACGAAAGAGGAATTCGACCGAAGGGGTGTAGCACTTCCACATCCGGGACGCGATTCGTTTCCGCAGTCTGTTGGGCGAACGTCAGCTTCGGCAGCGAATTCGCCGCACACGCAATTGCACCGGTCTGCAGGAACCGACGTCGATTCACATTCGTTTTCATTTCGTATACCCTTATGCACTGGCACGCTGCGTCATTGCGTTAAATTCGGGAAATTGTAGCAAACCCGGCCCGTGCGATAAAACTCATTTACTTTCTATTGATCGGTTCGCACCCAGAACATGGCCAACACAAAGAACCAAACCGTTGCCATTGTCCACCCGGCAGCGAAACGTCGCATATGTCCGACAACATGGCAGTCGATCGAATCCCACTGGGGACCGTTTTGTCAGTTGGAAACACAGCATGACCAACACGCTCGGCAACTTGCCGCCGACGCGGTCAAACGTGGAGCGAATCGCATTGTCTGCGTCGGTGGCGATGGCACGGTGCACCATGCGGTGAACGGAATCCTAAGCGTAGAATTGTCTCGACCAGAGCTAGACCAAATTCGAATTGGGATTGTTCCATGTGGCAGTGCCAACGATTTGGTTCAGTCGATCGAAGCGACTCTTAACGTCGGCAAACAGAAAACAAATCGCTTTGTAGATTGGAACGACGCCATTTCATTGGACGTCGGTCGAATCGAAACGAACAGCGGAGTGCAGTACTTTTGTAACGTGTTGGGTGTTGGGTTTACCGCCCAGGTTGCTCGCCGCGTGGCCAAGTTGCGAAACACGGCAGGCAAAGCACGATACTTTTCGGCGTTGGCGGCCAGCCTGTGCCGAGACCGTCATGCTCCGATCATGCGGATCACTGACAGCTCAGATCAAGATACCGATCGGCCCACGTTGTTGTACTGTGCGGCAATTGGCATGCGTGAAGGTGGGTTTCCGCTTTTTCGCGCAGCACAAATGCAGGACGGTTTATTCGAAACGCTACACGTCACACACGTTTCGCTCGGCAAAATTGCGAGTCTATTGCCCTTCGTTCTTCGAGGCCGATTCCCTGAGCAGGACTCGCAGGTTCGCATGGGACGAACCACACGTATCGAAGTCACCAGCGCCTCGCCGCTGGTTTGCCACGCTGATGGCGAACTCGTTTGTGACGAATCGGACCAATGCCAACGCATTCACGCTGAATGTTGGAAACAGCACCTACGAATGCTGGTGATTCGGTGATGCCTTTCACCGAACAGGTCATGCTCGAATTGAGATTCGGCAACCGAGTGCAAGACATGCGGTTGCTTCAGACGGTCGTCGACGAAATCGGACGATAGATTTTGTCATTTCAGTTTGTGAGTGAGGTGGCAGCGAGCAGCCCTGATGAGGTGGCAGGGCTGCTCGATGCCCAGAGGGGAGGTGGAGGAGTCTTTGAGGTTGCAAGACTGATAGCACTGTTATGCAAGACCAATGCCAAACCGAAAAACTTCCTCTTTCCAGCGGATTCTTCGTGGCTTGTCAAAACGGACTGGTTCACTAAAACCAACTGACGTCGGTTTCCGTAAACATGATCAATGTGCGCAATCGATGCCACAACTGCTACAGACGTTAAACTAAAGCCAAACAGCGCAGTTCGTCGACATCATAGGAGAAGGCCTCGTAACGTGATGCGTATGGCCAAAGTCTTGATAGCTGACAGCACGGATGAACGACAAAGATGTCCGACTTCGCTCCACACCAATTTCGCCATGCAGCTAGTCGCTACGCCAAGCGACTAGCTATCCAATTTGGTTCGGAACAAATCAGCTATCAACAACTTGCGCAAGCCGTGTCTTCCTTGGCCAAAATTCTGCGACAGCAACCTAGCACCAGCAACCCACATCAGTTGTACGGCATCTGTGCGAACCGTTCGCCAGAATCCATCGCAGCATCTTTCGCGTGTTGGGAAGTAGGTGCCGCGTTCGTGCCGTTGGATCCGGACTATCCAGCCGCTCGAATGGAACAGATGTTGCAAGACATTTCGCCCGCCGTCGTCTTGTTGGGCAATGACGTTTCGGGTTCGAATCTTGCCCATGCCAATGGATGTTCTCTGCTCCAGATTCCTCCCTTTCGGCAACTTCAAGAATCACCTACACCGCTTGCCGAACCAACTACCGACGAAGCATCCATCGTGGCGCAAAAAGTGGCTTATGCCATCTTTACCTCCGGATCGACCGGCAGACCGAAAGCCGCGCTGCTGCCGCATGAAGGATTGGCCAATCTGATTGATGCCCAGCGAATTCTGTTTGGAGTTGATTCGAATAGTCGCGTTCTGCAATTCGCTTCGCCTAGTTTTGATGCGTTTATCAGCGAAGTATTCGTCACACTTTGCAGCGGCGCGACACTGGTGATCGAACCATTGAGCCATCTTGTACCGGGCGCTCGATTAGAAAAAACACTGGTCGACCAACGCATCACGCACGTCACATTACCTCCGACTGTCTTGGCAAAACTGCGGCCTGAACGCGTTCCGCGATTGAAGCAAGTTGTCGTAGCGGGCGAAGCGTGTTCGGCGTCAGTGGCACAACGCTGGGCGCCGCAGGTGCAACTGATCAACGCTTACGGTCCGACCGAAACCACTGTGTGCGCCACCGCGTTCGCCGTTCCGGTGAACGTTCGGGAACAACCGCCCATAGGTAAACCAATGCGAGGCGTCCAGCTGCAAGTCTTAGATCAAGACGGTCAACCTGTAGCGGCTGGCACAGTTGGTGAATTGGCCATTGGCGGCAAAGGCGTGGCCCTTGGTTATTTGAATCGGCCGGAACTAACGGCGGATCGCTTTGTGTTTCTTCAAAGCGAGAACGGCCAACATCAGCGGTTTTATCGAACGGGTGATCGAGTGCGCTGTCGAACAGACGACGTGTACGAATATTTCGGTCGGATCGACCACCAGATCAAAATTCGTGGCGTTCGAATTGAGCCGGATGAAGTCGCCAGGACCATTGAATCTTTTTCCTCGGTAACGCAAGCGGTGGTCATGGCCGTTTCGCCTGAGCCAGGAAGTATGGATCGGCGGTTGGTGGCGTTCGTGACCTGGAATACTTCTGTCGACGCGTTTGCTGCAAACCAGACGCAATTGTTGCAATTCTTGCAGCGGCGTCTGCCGATTGCCATGCTGCCACAAGTCGTTTCCCTGGAAACATTTCCCTTGACCGTCAACGGCAAGGTTGACCGCGTCGCGTTGGTAGGACGATTTCGCCAACAAGCCCAGCGACCGAAGAAATCGTCCAAGCCAGTGGGTTCGACATCGCTGGACAAACTGATTTCGCTGGTGCAAACTGCGGTTTCCGGCGACATTGATGTAAACCAATCGATCCTCGATTCGGGAATCGATTCGCTGGCGATAATGGAAGTACTAGCGGGTATTGAATCCGAATTTGGCACGCGATTGTCGGCTTCGGACCTATTGCAAGCCGATTCGCTCAAGCAGCTCCATGATCGCTTGACGGTTACGCCGTTCGCCAAAGGTGCTCGATTAGTTCCCGTTAATCAAATCTCTACCGACGTCGGGCGTCCCGTGTTTTTTGTACATCCGGGAGGTGGTAATGCTCTTTCCTATTGGAATTTGGGACAACACCTAAAGGATGCCGCCGCGTTTGCCTTGGAAGCGGCCGGTTGGAGTGGCCACGCAGAACCGGTTAATCGCATTCCGGACATGGCAACGGACTATGTTCGATTGTTGCGAAACGAACAACCTCGCGGGCCCTACCGATTGGCCGGGTGGTCGTTTGGCGGCTTGGTTGCTTACGAGATGGCTCGGCAGTTGAAAGCTGACGGACACGAAGTGAGCGAATTGGTGATCATTGATTCGGCGTTAATCTATTCGTTTGCCATGCTGCGATATCTGTTTGCCAATGAATCGATGACGCTGCGCCAGATGTGGAAAAAGGACTTTGAAGAACTGCTGCCACACTTTCGCGAACCGGCTAGTCGAGGCAACCTAGTGCCACCTGGCGCGGATGATCAACAATTGCGACGCACCTTCAAGGTGTTCATGGCCAATGTGCAAGCGGCACTGAAGTTCGTCCCGCAACGGTATGACGGTTCCATTCAATTGATCATTGCCGAAGACACAATTCGCTCTGGCAAACATCAATTGGCTGAAGAATGGCAGCGACTTTGTTCGCACGTAGAAACACACGTTTGTAGCGGTGACCATTTTTCGATTCTGCAACCGCCACACGTACAATCTGTCGCAACCATAATGCAGCAGATTTACCGCCAACGCCAAGTACCGGCGAACCGGATTTCTTCCGCCGCTTAGGAGCGACACATGAACGCAACGGCCATCACCACGACGACATCCGATTGCAAAGGCAAGTTCGATCGAACCGCTCGATTCTACGAAAAGCTAGCTCGCATCTATTCCACTGGTCAAATCGAAGCAGCCAAAGCTTCTCAGCTAGAAGAAATTGCACCAAATCAAAACGTCTTGTACTGCGGCGTAGGCGGTGGCGAAGATGCTGTTCTGGCTGCCGAAAAAGCGAACGTCACGTGTATTGATTTGTCCCAACAAATGCTCTCGCGAGTAGAACGGAAGCTGAACAAACATGGCCACCGCGCCCATTTGATCCAAGGCGACGTGCTGCAACACCAACAGACCGAACACTACGACGTAGTCACTGCCAACTTTTTTCTGAACTGTTTTCGTCCGGAACCAATGCAGCAAATGCTGGCTCATTTGGCGTCGCTGGTTCGACCTGGCGGCAAACTACTGATTGCCGATGTGGCCGTCCCGCAAGGGAATTGGCTGTACCAAGCGATCCATCAATGCCATAACGCCGTTGGCATTACGTCGTTTTGGCTACTGGGCTTGGTACCTTTACATGGTATCTATGATTATCGCGGTCTGTTTCCGGAAGTTGGTTTAGTGCATTCGCATACCAAGACGTTTCGCTTGGCCAAAATCGGGCCGGTCGCATACGAAGCGATTACCGCGGTGAAACCGAAATAAAACAGCATTGAAAAGCCGTTTGTCGTCCCGCCTTTAGGCCAATACCGCTAAGTTACGAGGACGACG
>JAGQOZ010000119.1 GCA_020426955.1 Planctomycetales bacterium | reverse complement strand
CATTCAATTGGGCACTGCTGAGCATTGCTCCATTTAGCCTGGCGAATCCCAATCTTGACGGCAGTTATCCTTCTGGTACGCATGCCGACGCAGCCTGGGGAATTGGTTTCCAAATAGGAGCTTACTTTCAGTCGTGTGCATCGCCCTGGAGTTTTGGTTTTTCGTACAAGAGCCCGCAATGGTTCGACGATTTCAAGATCAATTCCGTCGACAATCTTGGGCAGTATCGGCAAGTCACGGGCAAACTGGATTACCCGTCTATTGTCGCGCTGGGCATGGGCTATCACGGCTTTACGCGAACGAAGTTGGCGGTTGACGTTCGTTACATTGACTACGAAAACACCGATGGATTCGAACCGGCCAGATTCGCCGCCGACGGGTCTGTGACTGGCTTTGGTTGGTCAAGCATTTGGGTGGTGGCAACCGGCGTCGAATTTGCATTGACCGAATCCTGGCGCTGGCGGTTCGGTTATACGTTTAATCAGTCGCCGATTGATCATTCGACCATGTTCTACAGTTCGCCGTCTCCCGCACTAACACAGCATCATCTGAGCACCGGTTTCAGCGTAGACACTCCCGGCGGTTGGACGTGCCACATGGCGTACCACTACGGTTTCAAGAATTCCGTTTCTGGAAATTGGTGGCATCCTAGTTTGGGCCAAGTCCCCGGAACTCGCGTGACTGGCTCGCTGGCCACACACGGCTTGCTGGGCGGGGTTAGCCGACGGTTTTAAGGACCGCGTCGACGAGTTCCGCAAAAGCTTGGGACTGTTCGCATCTAACAAGTTCACGACGCCCAACACGAGAATTTCGGAACAGCACGCGACAGAATCAACAGGAGCCTTGAGTTTCCGTTAGCCAATTTACATAATCTTCTGCGGTCATAGGTCGTCCGATCAGGTACCCTTGCAGCACGTCACATCCGACATCCCTTAAGACATCGGCTTGGGCGGCGGTTTCCACGCCTTCGGCAACCACGGACAAACCGAGTCCCGTTCCCAGCGAAACGATCGAGCGCACGATGGCTTCGGAATGTGGATCGTTGGTCAAGTCTCGAATGAAGGACAAGTCGATCTTCAGTGTGTGAATGCGAAACGTCTTGAGGTAGCTCAGCGACGAATAACCTGTACCAAAGTCATCAATGGCAATCCGGAATCCAAGCGATGCCAAACGTTCAATGACGGTGATGGCGTGGGCCACATCGTCCATCATTGCGTGTTCCGTGATTTCCAATTCGAACCATTCGGCCTTTGCTCCGGTTCGCTCCAAAATAGCTAACAGTTGCTCGATGAACCGAGGATGACGCAATTGGTGCGGCGATACGTTGACAGCGACGTTCGGCAAGACTCCTTTGGCATGCCAATGACACGCCTGTTGCGCAGCCAGCAGAAACACCAATTCTCCCAAGGGCAAAATCAATCCTGTCTGTTCAGCGACGGGGATAAAATCACTGGGTGGGATATTTTTTCCATCTCGAGTTTTCCAGCGAACCAGTGCTTCACACCCAATGGGGCGACCGTCCGTAGCGTGTATTTTCGGTTGGAATAAAAGCCAGATTTCATTGTCCACCATCGCTCGACGCAGATTCGTCTGCACCTGATGACGAAACGTAACACTGTCTTGCAGTTCTGGAGTAAACACGCACACTCGATTCTTACCACTGGCCTTTGCAGAATACATGGCAATATCGGCGTTACACATCAATGCATCAACATCATGGCCGTGGTCTGGGAACCGAGTGACACCGATACTGATTCCAACAATCGCTTCCGAATCATCCAGTTTAAATGGTTCGCGAAACATGGTTAGCAGGTGGTCGAGCACTTGCTGCACGGAATCCGCTTGGCCGTCCTGATGAGGCATGATAACGGCGAATTCGTCACCACCGAACCGAGCGATAAACGCATCGCAACCAACGGCTTGTTGGATCCTTCGTCCCACCGCTTGCAATAGCTGGTCTCCAGCGGAATGCCCTGTCGAATCGTTGACGTGCTTGAAATCGTCCAGGTCTAGAAAGCAAATGGTGACTCGCGTTTCGCCATCGGCTTCGTCCACGATTCGCTGCAGGTACTCGCGAAAAAAACGCCGATTCGGCAAGTTGGTCAAGTTGTCAAACAGAGCTTGGTGACGGAGCTTTTCTTGAGTGCGTTCCAGTTCCGTAATGTCAGACACCAGTGCGATAACTCGAGTTGCTCGTTCGTCCGCTTTGTCATCCATGTCGGACGAAGGACTCAACGAAATCCAGTACGTACGTTCTACGCCGTCCGTGCGAACCATGGCCTTCCCGGACCAAGGAGCACCACCGGCCACTTTGTTCAAAATCGAATCGAACGCGTCAAGATCGAACTTAGCGGCATCCGTCAGTGTCTTGCCGATGGGCGTCTCTTTGTCTTCTGAGAACATGGCGACGAACGCGGGGTTTGCTTCGCGAATGACCCCTCCGGCTGACAGAATGGCCACTCCTTCCGATGCGCCTTTAAAAACGCTGGCCAGCAAACGCAATCGAGTTTCGCGGCGTCGGTCTTCCGTGATATCTCGTGATGTGGCCACCACGTACCGATCTCCCGTGCTGGAATCTTGGAAGATAGAACGTTTGATGGACACAATATTTCGCTTGCCAGAATAGTCACGACACTCATGTTCGATCGGTCGACATTCACCGGTCCCCAAGATTTCCTTTTCAATTTCTGCCATGCGTTCCGCAAGTCCGCTTGGCACTACGGTCTGCAAATCTTGCCCGACCACTTGATCGCGATGGACACCGTGAGCCGTACAAAACGCGTCGTTCGCAACGACAAGTTCGTCATCTTTGGAGGTTACGAACAGTTGATCTGGAACCGCATTGATAATGTTGTCCAGGAAATCGCGATGACGCCGCAGTTCGACTTCAAAACGTTTCCGAGCCGTGATGTCGCGAACGACCATCAGCACATGCGCGGACTCTTTCATGTCAAACGCGCTCATTGTCAATTCAGCCCAAAAGGGTTCGTCTGACTGATGACGCGGCAAGATCATTTCCAGTGACTGGACGCCTTCCTTAGCTACTCGGTCATACAGGGCATGAATACGTTGAGAAAGCGACTGCCCTTCAGCGTCGGTAGCAAAGTCGAATGCAGCCGGCCAGCCTCCCAAGACCTCGGAGCGTTCGCAATCCAATAGTTCCAACAGGTTGTCGTTACACGCAATGCACATGCGATTGCTGAGCACCATTACACCATCATGAGTTCGTTCGAAAATGGTGTCGGCCAGTCGCTGCGTATCACTGGCTGCTTCTTCGGCCGCGGTTCTGGCATCGTGAAGGTGCTGCTTGGTTCGCTCTAATTCGTCAATGATTTCCGCAGAATGGACTATGGCATCCGCCTGAGCGCGAGCCATCGCGGTGGACTGTTCCGAGAGCGATTCTAGCCGACTGTCTCGTACGGAAATCGCTAGTTTCATTTGACGAAGTGTTTCGTCGGTTGCCGACAAGACACGCACGGCATGCGCCTGCGCATCGTCGCCATTGGTAATCGAATCAATTTCTGAGACTAATTCCTCGATTTGCCGGAGCAAGCCTTCCACGTCCGGGGCAACAGCGGGAAGATGCGTAGCAGTTAATGGATTGTGCATGTTCAAGGATGTGGCCCTTCGTTCGACTACCGCGTCAAATGAATAAGGTCGTATTGACGTTGGCGGTGGTTTCCACGAACGACGCTACCCCGCAGTAATTCAGATTGGGGTATTCGATCAATTCGTCGCGATGGATACCCATGAGTTTCATGGACATTTCGCAGACATTGATTTGCACACCAAGTTCGCTCGCTGTTTTCATCAGGTCTTGTAGGCTGGCGATGTTCTTCTTTGACATTTCTCGTTGCATCAAGGTCCGACCCAGACCGCACATGTCCATTCGAGATAGTTTGGTGCCATGAGCCGAGTGCGGCAGCATCCAACCGAACGCACGTTCGACGAGCGTTTTTTTTCCCTGGCCAGCACCCTTTCGTAAGGCGGCCGTAGCCCAAAAAGTAAAGAACATGCTGACCGTCATGCCCGACGCAGCCGCTCCCGTGGCAATCACGAACGCTGCCAACAACCGGTCTAAGTGCGAATCAAATACAACTAGCGACAGACCGTTTGGGTCAGGCACCTCGGACACCGAATCGTCACCAAGTTGAGCAATACGGTCCTCCAGCGTTTGCAGCCTCCGCAGGATCTCTACAGGTGCAACTTCACCAACCAGGTTTTGCGTCTCCACGGTTCTGCTCCCAACAAAGAACGGCTAATCTTACGCAACGGCTACGCAGTTCTACGCACAGTCACACAAAACATTACGTCACGCGAAGCCGAGAGCGAAACGAATCAAACACCGCTGAGAAGAGAAGCTGAACATCTTGTAACGGTTCTGACGCCTAGTGCGGAGGATCAGATTGAGACGGCAATGACCGTATTCATGCACTTTTTTCGACTCAGCAGCGAGCGCGTGAATTTTCGGCAGTGTCGGGGTGACGTCCGCTTCCTAATGTGGGTTTTACAACTTGCACTTGCATGTTGGGGCCGTGACGCGGCACTTTGTTTAGGTTGTGGGGGCTTCTTCGTTGCAAACTGAAGACCTTGTGCATATGCCGGACCCGACATGGGGACAGAAGCATTGGGATATGTATGGCACCGAGAAGAGAGAAGAGAGGCAACGTCAGCGAAATTAACGGTCGGTCTGATGACTTGGTGGGTTCCAGCAGCGAAGCGCTCACGAAACGCAGCGTCCTCGCAGTGTGCGGTGAACTCGAATGGGAGCGTTCTAACCCTCCCATTCTCCGGAAAAGACTTCGGTGGCGGGGCCGGTCATGAAGACGTGGTTGGTAGTTGCGTCCCATTCTAGTTCCAGGTCGCCACCGAGAAGATGATTTAGGATTTTTCGTTCGGTGCGCCCGGTTAAGACTCCGGCCACGCAGACGGCACTGGCGCCCGTACCGCAGGCGAGTGTTTCGCCCGAGCCTCGTTCCCAAGTCCGCTGATGTACCACCAAAGGGGATTCCATCCGTACGAATTCGACGTTGGTCTTCTTGGGAAACACGCTGTGTGTTTCTATCTTAGGGCCCACGCCCAATACCAACGCGTCGGTGGGTTCGTCGACAAAAATAATGCAGTGTGGATTCCCCATCGATACGCACGTGACTGTGAACGACTGGCTTTCCACTTCCAGCGAAGCGTTCACGACTTGTTCGCCGGGAGCACTACCCAGCGAAGTGGGTATCGAAGCGGCATTCAAGATCGGTTCGCCCATGTCCACTCGCACCCGGTCCACTCGGCCTTGCGAAGTCTCCAGTTCCAAGCTCAGCACACCCGCGCCGGTTTCAATCTTCAGCGACGGATTCTTGCAAATGCCGTGGTCGTATACGTATTTGGCTACGCAGCGAATCCCGTTGCCGCACATTTCCGCTTCTGAACCATCGGCGTTGTACATGCGCATTCTGGCGTCTGCCGTTTCTGACGGAGTGATCAGAATCAAGCCGTCGCCTCCAACTCCAAAGTGTCGGTCAGAAATGCGCCGAGCCAATTCGGGAGCATCATTCGGGATGGGTTGCTGAAAGCAGTTGACATAAACGTAGTCGTTGCCTGCGCCGTGCATCTTTGTGAAGTGCATTGAGTTTTACTTTTTCAAAACGAATATTTTGGGAAATTGGCGTTCAATTATCTGCGACGAAATATCGATTGCCCATAGCCACTGCGAGCGGCACGGGGCGAATTCGCTGGTTCGGCCGTGGAATGCTCCGGGAACAAACGTTGCAGGGTTTCGTTCAAACCGGGCAGCATTTCCTGAGTCGTCTGTGGTTTGTCTAGCGTACCATCAACGTGGATCAGCATAAACTGCCGTCCCGCTTCTCGGACAACCGGCAGAAATTCCGGCAGCCACAGATTTTCTCGACCTACAATCGAATAAAAATCCAAATTGACGTCGCGTTTCAAACTGACGTCTCCCTGTCCTTTCAGGGTCAACGCGTCGCCCGCCAGGACGAATTCGTCAAAGTAGATGTGTTCTCCATCAATACGAAATTTCATTTCGCTGTTGGTAAAGGCCGAAGAATCTCGTTTACCGCTGCGGAGCCGTTCGATAATGGCCAGCACCACGGGTAATTCGTAAAGGTTGGCATCGCGAACGGAAGCCGCTCCTTCGCCTCGCAATGTATGGACACCGCGAGCCGCTCCTTGTAGCGCCAATTGCATGGAGAGTCGACCACCCAGATCTTGGCTTCGCACGCCGGATTCACGAGCTAACGATGCGAGGTCGGCTTCCGCCAACGTCATACGCATGCCAAAAGTCGGATCATCTGAAAGTTGAACGGCAATGTCGGATCGCAAAATGCCATCGTTGAATACGGCTTCCAGTGGAGGCGAACCGACGTTGGGCGTAGAACTGGGCACTCGCGAGCCTAGCAGGATTCGTTCCGAATCAATCAAAAATGGCGAACGCAGGTTGGTCACCTGAAAGTCCTGATACATCAGCGATTCCAGATGGATGTTACCTCGGCAAAACGCGCGAGCGGCATTGGCTTGACCCAAAAACCGAGTTTGTCCGAAGGCACCGTGAAACGGCAACCCAGCCTGAAAACTTGCTTGGTCAATGTCGGCAAACAGATCCCATTCGGAAGCCAACGGGGCACCGGGCGACTGAGAAAACTCCATTCGCCCATTCAAACGGAATTGGCCTTGCAGTTGCGTTTGCACAAATGCATTCGTCAAGAACGCGGGTAGAGCTGACTTGAGATCGGAATCAAGTCGAATGCCATCCACTGACAGGTTGTTGAGTTCGGTTTTCCAGCCTCCATACTGACCAAAGGTGCCGTCCAGGTTGGTTCGGATTCGAGTGCTACCGTGCTGACCGGAAAGGTTTTCGATTCGCAGCGAACCGTTGTGGTATTTTGCTTCGCCTGCCAGGTTACTGATACGGTAGGGAAACCATGTGGGAAAGACTTGTACGTCGTCTCGAATTTGCGAATCAGCCACGGCAGTAATGTTCAAGGCCAACGGCATCTTAGGGCGAAATCCAAGATCTATCGACAAGCTCTGCAAATGGCCTCGAGGGTTAAGTGACTCCCAAAATCGCTGCATGGAATTGTTCAACGCCGACTTCAGTTCTCCGTCTAACGGAATACGTTTGGCGTCAATATCAAGAACTAATTGGTGTCCTGGTCGGTTTTGATTCCAGGAACCTTCACAGTAGATTTGGCAGTTGTCATTGCGACCTTGAAAATTCTGAAATTCAATCTGATCATTGTCCACTCGCACTCGGCCGGAAATATGATTGACCGGATAAGGGAACGCCAGATAGCTAATGGACGCGTCGCTGAAATCCAAAATGATGTCTCGATCCATCTTCGGGACATCGGGATGGTGCTTGGTAAATTTCGCCCACACTCCCACTTGGCCGCGTAGACGCAACGATTGAACACTGCGACGAATTTGTTCGTTGGCCGCTGAAACAATGCGGTCATCAACGTCGATCCATTCCTGCGATTCAACCTTTGCCCAACCTGTGGAACGAGGCCCTGGGTCTTGGACTAAGCCGGTGATTCGCACCTGAGACGCTCCAACTAGGCCTTCCAGGAAAATGTCCACGGTGTTTTCTTTTAGTATCAGTTCGCCCTGACAATGTTCCACTGGGTACGGAAATTTGTAATGGACCAGTCCAATGTCGTCACATTTCACCTTTGCGTCATAGTTCCATTTCGCTCCGTTAAACGAAATAACTCCGCCTCCGGAAACGCGGCCAGTAGGTTGGAACTTGTGCCACAATACTTGAGCCTGCTCGGGCAGTCCTTCAAAGAATCGCTTGTGCAGCAGCAAACGTCGAAAACTCAGGTTGGCCCAGAACGGACTTCTCGCCTGAAAGCCTTCATGTTGTAGCGAAACATCCACGCGTGCGTCGCCAAATAAGGCAGACGCGTTTTCAATCGAAAAGCCACGATTGTCGGCTCGATAGTTCGCATGCAAATCCGAAATTGGCTGATAAAGCAAGGCACCTTGGTATCGAGCATCATCTAGTTTTCCAACAATTTGAAACTGCGGAGTTCCACCGCACGGCACCAAGGTTGGCTGATCCGAGCTTGGTGTTTGCGGAGAAGAAACGTGGAATTCGAACGTCGTGGTTCCTCGCAAAGCTTGGGCTTGTTGCACTGGTCCGGACCATTCGCTGGGCAAAACCTGGTAAAGTTCGGGCGAAAGACGCAAGTCACTGACGGTCCCTGCGATTCGCCACGAATAATCGACAAGACTCAGTTCGCCCTGGACGGACGACTGGCGAAGATGGTCTCCCGAAAACACACCTTCTACCGTGATGCGCGGAGTTTCCCCTGTGTCTTGTTGAAAGCGAGCGGTCAGATTGATGTTGTTCAGTGACACAAATCGGTCGGGCGTGGCCGTGCGATCGATCAATTCCACCGTGGCGTTTTCAATTTGAACTGCTGGCATCTTGGCCATGTCCAGCGGTTTGTTGGACGAGCGGAATACCTTTAGCAAATTGCAACCACCGTCCGGCGTGCGGATGGTTCGTAGCAAAAGGTGACGGACGACCACTTGTTCAATTGGAACGTCACCTTGTAGTAGTTCTTGCATTCCGGGACGACATCGCAGAAACACTTCGTCTACAAACGCAAGTTCGCTGCGATTGGTGGCTTGTTGATCATCGGGCTGCACCACCGAGATGTCGCGGATGCGAATCCCTTCTCCGGGCAACAATTTGGCTGAGCCAATGCTGACACTCAGGTGCGGATAGAGTTCGGCTACCTTGTGTTGAAGGTGGAGTCGAAGCTCGTCGTCCAAGCGTTCGTAGTAATAGAATCCTGCTGCCACGGCGCACAATAAGATGGATACGGTCGTCCAAAGGATAAACGATCGTATGCTAGTCAATGTTCGAGATAATCGAGACGGCGTGGAAGACAAAACGACGGCCTTTTCACTTGGTGCGAAAAAATTCGAGCGGCGAATGCTATCGTCGACCGCCACCGACCGTCAAGCCAGCTTGTGTGTGCTGGCACTAGCAGTGCATCAAGTGAATTTTGGAATCATGATGTAAGAACTCGTCAAACCGTCCGTTTGCTGCAAAACAAGGATCTCTGCCGCCGAATAAAACGCATATGCGCAACTTCACAACGCAAGAGTTTGGTAGTTTATACCTGTCAAAGACAATCGCAAACACGTTGGGCTAACTACTTTCTGGCAACGGGTCGCTGTCCGGCATCGACGACAACAGGTCTTGAATTTCGTCACGATTGTTGTTGTCAGACGAAGTGGCAATCGGCACGGCGATTCCCACAGCAATACCGCCGATGATTAGTGCCGTGGCCAAACCTTTGCGGCGGTCGGATTTCGGACCGTTCGAATAACACGATTCACATTGCTGGTACAGCACGTCTGATTGAGCATTCACTACCGGAGTGTGTGACACCAACATGATTTGGTCTTGGCACTTGGGCGGAGCCACATGATTTGGCCAAACTCGGACTACTTCGTGCGCTCCGGCCGAGACCACCTGATAAACGCCGCCTCGTAAGTCGGCAAACTGAAACGAACCATCTGCTTGGCTTTCGGTTCGCAGTACTGTTGCAGTCTTGGCGTGCTGCAAGTAAACCGCTTGGGAAACTTGAGCGTTTCCTTGACGGTCCACCAGTTGTCCGGAAAGGCCGCGAGCATTCGTCAGCTTTACGTCTCGAATCAAAATGTTTTGCGGATTCGTCGCGGTTAGCGAACTGGCCGTTTTACGAGCGGCGGGTGATTGGGCAAACACGCCGTTCGAACCCAACATGCCCAAAATGACGAGATAGGTGATGGTCTGCCGAACCATTTCGGTATTACTCATCGCTAGTGACGGCCTTTCTGATCTGGACGAAGAAAGCGTGGCGAATTTCGCCTGAGACTTTTTCACGTTCTTCTTATCGGCAACAAGAGAACGCTAGCACGGTTACTTCTGGTCCCAACCGGGAAAACCACATTGCCGGGATCGGCTCGAGCGAACCAATCGTTAGGTTTGTTCCTGGAAAGTCGTCTTGGCCCGGCTTTTCCGAAGAACCGATACATCCAGAACCAAATCCGATCCTGTCAGGCCTGCATCGCACGAAATGTCCTAGGTGACGTCCAACGCTTGGCGAACGCCCAACTTGTCCGCCGTCGATTCAATTTCTTCGCGAGCTTCCGCGTCCAGCAGATTTCGCAAGGGCCAAAGCTTTTCCAGCTTCTGCTTGAGTTGAGTCTGCTTGTTTTGCAGGCTGAATACCATGACTTGGCCTGCCAACCCAACCGCTTGAAATTCTTGTTCGGTGGCTTCCAGGTTTTCCAGGTCTTGAAAGACTTGCAACGCTTGCGGCAGTTGGTCCGAATTCAAATACAGATATCCCAGTTGTTGTTTCGCTCGATTCCCCCAATACTTGTTGTCGGCGCTTTCCTTGGCTGGGAAAAATCTTTCGACACTCAGCCAACCTTCTTCCG
This sequence comes from Planctomycetales bacterium, assembly GCA_020426955.1. Classification (GTDB taxonomy): domain Bacteria; phylum Planctomycetota; class Planctomycetia; order Pirellulales; family Pirellulaceae; genus JAGQOZ01. The sequence goes on along the minus strand of JAGQOZ010000119.1, from coordinate 2,534 downwards.
TCAACAGAAAGACGGCATGAGCATACTGTTCCTTGGCGGACGCCTTCTTTTCAACGCTATTGGACTGATCATCTGTGATTTGCAGCAACGGTCCGGACCACGTCAACTCTGCCAGTGAGACTCCGACAACGCAAGCGGTCAGCAGTCCCGCCAAGATCAACCACCCGCGTTTGCCGACAACGGAAGGCAACGCCTGCGTTTCCATAATAGTTTGCAGTCGAGTTGTCGCGTTCAGAACGTTGGCGTGGGTTTCTTCACTGGTCATGGTTACCAGCGTTTCAAATTCCAACGGCAGATCGTCCATGCCTGCAATTTTGAGCGAACGTAGTTCTTTCAACAGTTCCGCCGCATGGGCATAGCGTTGGTCTGGCTTCTTCTGCAGCATCTTGTGCACAATGTCGCACAGCGCGTCCGGAATGTCGGAACGCAATTCGTACAACGAAGGAGGTTCGTTCTGTAGATGTTGAACGGCAATTCCCAGTGGTGTTTCCCCATGAAACGGCGGTTCGCCCATTAACATGAAAAACGCCGTCGCGCCGCACGAATACAAATCGCTGCGACCGTCCAGTGACTTGCCTTCCACCTGTTCCGGACTCATGTACAGCGGCGTACCCATGGTGATACCGGCCTGCGTCATTTCTGCTTGTTCCGCCGACATGGTTCTGGCCAAGCCAAAATCAGCAACTTTCGCTTCACCCGTAGGTGTCAGCAGAATGTTTTCTGGCTTGATATCCCGATGGACCATTTTCTCTTGGCCCGCACGATGCAACGCCGCCGCTACTTGACGCAAGATAGAAACGGTCTGAGCGGCCGAAAGCGGTCCATTTCGATCCACCAGCTGTTTAACATTCTGGCCTTGCACATATTCTTGCGCAATGAAATGGATGCCATCAACACAACCCACTTCATAGACCTGAACAATATTGGCGTGGACCAGCGCTGCGACAGACCGCGCTTCATTTTGAAACCGTTTGACGTAGGAATTGTCTGCGGCCAATTCGCTACGCAAGACTTTGACGGCAACTTTGCGACCCAAAGAACGCTGTTCGGCCAGATAGACCTCGGCCATGCCGCCTCGTCCTAAACGACGCAGGATCTGATAATCGCCCAGTTCGCGCCCAGTGAGATCCTGAATGTTTTGATCCGAAGCCATAGGTCATTGCCAAAGACAGAGAAATGAATGTCTTTGAAGATTAACGGTTGCGAAACGAATCGTCCACCACCGTTAGGCTCGGAGCCGCGACAGTGCCCAGTGGAACTGCCTTAATTAAAACGAATTTGCCGCAGCGGCAATCGGAAACTGCGAATTGCCGCCACGACAAGCGAGACTGGTTAGACCAGCCAATTTTCTTCATCCTCAAAGGCGTCGTCCAAGAAAACGGACTTCCGCTGGCCTAGCAGTTTGTTCCAGCCGTCGGCCGCAAACACGCTGGCCACTTCCACCGATGGTGCATCCCAGCGACTGGACGTGGCGGCCGCAATCGTCTGTAGTTCAACTTCAGGCAGAATTCCTAGCGAAGCGGAATCACTGGAACGGCTGGCGGTACGATTCGCAAAGACTTGATCGAACACGTCAGATCCGTGATCGAATTCACCTTCCGGAAGTTCGTCGACCACACCTTCGGCTTCACCCAAACTGAGTGAATTCAAATAATTCAGCACCACTAAAGCGTCAATCGGCGAAACGTAGCCATCGTCGTTGACGTCAATCATGCTCAGGTCGGATCGTTCATCTGTCAATTCACGAGCACCCAGGCCATTCAATTCATTGATAACCAACAACGCATCAATGGCCGTAACCAAGGAATCGTTGTTGACGTCCATGGGGCGAACCGCATTCGTGTAGTTTTTCGGCAGGCCGCTATTGGTCGTGGATGGCAATGTCGGCGGATCAAAGTTTCCAACGATTGGTAACGCAAATTCGTCTCCAAAGCGAATATACATATCCGGGCCGAACGGAACCGGAGTGAAATCGATGGTCGGTTTTTCATCAATGGGATCATCGGGAGGCGACAATCGGTCCAGTAACGAATTCCCGTTACTGACCAAGAAGTACCATTCGCTTTGATCGCGATCCGTCACACCCTCTCGATCAGGTACCCACAATCCCAAGTCATCAAAACCATCTTGGTCCATGTCGGCCGCAACAGGTCGTTCGCGAACGCCAATGTAGCCGAACCATAATGCCACATCTTGCTTCCCATCCCAACCTCGACGCACACCATTCGCCAAGTCAATGCGGAACGTATCGTCTGTCCAGGTCGCCAAGTCGTCAAAGCCGTCACCGTCAAAGTCGCCAACAATCGGATAGCCAACCAAGAAACTTCGCAGCGTGTAGTCGGTTTTAAAGTCGTGGTCCGTATCGATGTACCAGTTGCGGCCGTCAAAGATGGCTACTTCGTCACCGTTGGCGTCGTTGTTATCGAACCGTCCCGCCACGGGCAAACCATTCGCATGCGAATTCACTGAATCAATGTTCGGCACGCCATCGTTGTCCGTATCCACTAAGAAACGGAACGTGTCGCCGAAGCGAC
>JAGQOZ010000118.1 GCA_020426955.1 Planctomycetales bacterium | reverse complement strand
CGCCAACTTTCCCTCCGAACGACCGGAGCAAATTGCGTGTTGCCGGTAGGCATCGGAGCTGGCAGACGCGGTTCGGTCGTGACAGAGTTCGCCGACGGACCCAACGATGGCGAATGACTCTGTTCGTGCGTTGGTTCGAAATCAGATGCCCACGGATCGGTGCTTGCGGCGGTGTCCATAACTGGCGGAATCGCCGAAAAAGCACCAGCTTCCTGGCTTTGCGTGACGGTGGCCGTCGGTTGGTGCAACGCAAGTTGGATCCAGGGCGTGCGGTGACAAGTGATCAACAGCGTGACAATTCCGACGGCGGACAATCGCCACAGCAAAATTCGCCACGCTGCGTGTTGATGTCGCAGAAGCCAATGCGTAAGCCAAGCGACGCCCAGTAACAGCGACACTTTGACGCACAAGATCATGGTGGCTTTCGCAACCGGGTCTGCGGGAAGTTGGAATTCGAACATCAGTTTTCCCCCTGTTGTGTCGCTTCGTCCGCCAGGCGTTTCAGTTCCAGCAAATCATCTTCGGATAGCTTTTCGGTTCGAATCAAATTCAGCATCAGACTTCGCACCGACCCGTCACAATAGCCCTGAATGATGCTCTTGAGCGATTTCTTGAACGCGGCGGTCTGCTTAGTCTTGGCCTTGTAGAAATACGCTTTGCCAACTTTGCGGCGAGTGACATGGCCCTTTTCCACAAGGATGGTCAAGTAAGATCGCAAGGCCGGATTCTTGATGGGTTCCGGATACCGCTGCTGAACCTCCGCCGGCTTCAGCTCGCCATGCTCCCACAAAATCTGCATCACCGCCAATTCGCCAGGCGTAAATGGCTCCATCGTTGCGTCCTCCTGTGATTTATTCTTTTCTATGTGCAGAGAGTACTGCACATGAACGGCAGGAGTCAAGCGGATTGTTCAAGAATGGCCGCAATTCATCCGATTGGTTTGAGCTCAGCGGTTGTGCGAGAAGTCAATTGCAGCTCGAGGACACGACCGGTAAACATGACACGTCTGGTAGCTGTGCCGTTTTTCTGCGGACAGGAAGCGTGTCACCACAGTTTGTTCGGTCAACCGCTATTGGCTAACGTCTGCCTGATAGATTTTGCCGTCGGTTCCCGCTGCGACCAATTGCGAACCATCGGGCGAAAACGCGACGGCATAGAGCGCTTCGCGGCTGAGTTTTTGCTGGTGCAACAAAATCAGCTGGCCGTCCGCAGTGTTCCACAAACGAAGACGCCCGTCATCACCCACGGAGGCTAACTGTTGCTTGGTGGGATGAAAGGCGACAGCGTACATCGGATCTTTGAGCGTTTGACGATCTTTCTCGATCAAGTTTCCAGCGTCCGGGGAATCGGACCGAGACCACAATCGAATCGACTTGTCTTGGCTGGTTGTGGCGAACCATTTTCCATCCTGCGTTACGGCACAGCGATAGACGTCGCTGTCATGAACCGAAATCGCTTGTTGAAATTTCCCTTCGGCGTCATGCCAACGCAGCTTGCCGTCTCCGCCCGAAGTCACCAACTGCCCGTTCGACAAGAACAACACTCCATAGGCAGGCCGTTGGTGTCCCGGCTGAGTGGAAATCACTCGGCAGGCGTCGTCCTCCACTTGCCAAATGCGCAAGTCGGTATCGCCCTTTTCCGCATCGCCGCCGACGGTCGCCAATCGCTTGCCGTCTGTGGAAAAGGCCAAACAGTAGATGGCATCGTCATGTGCCTGTTGATGAAAAACTTGTTCGCCGGTTTCCAAATTCCACAGCCGCGCGTGTCCTTCGCCGCTGCCGGTGGCCAGCAGTTTTTCGTGCGGATGGATAACTGCGGCGTAGACGGCCGAATCGTGTGGCAAAGCATGCACCGGCTTTTCGGTCGCAACGTCCCAGACCAACACTTGATTGTCTCCCGCTGCGGAAACCATGCGTTTGCCGCTGGCGGAAAAATCAATCATGTAGACGTATTCATCGTGTGCCGCGATTTCGCGAACGGTCCATTCGGCATTTGCACTGGCAGTCCAAACGCAAAGTCCCAGCATGGCGAAACAAGGCAGCGACGTCAAATTGAGACGAAGCTGCCACAAGCACAAAAACAATCGCTGCACGTTATTCGCCCTTCGTCGTAACGGGCCGAATTTTGACGTAGACCTGAGTGCCTGCGGGAGGTGCCTTGCTGGTATCGAACTTCACCACTGGCTTTGGGTCATAGATTGGAAAGCGATTATCAGCAATGATGCCGCCGGGACAATCACACGGACAAGCGATACAACCGGTGCCCGATTTGTGAATCGCACCGCTGCCATGGAACACAAAATGAGGCGTCCACGGCTTCTGCAGCGTTTTGTCGTTGACGGTAACTTGTTCCGTAACAAAGTATTCGTAAGGGCGTTCCGTCCATTCGCCGTTGGCATCCTTCCAGAAAACGGATAGCACAACGGGATCGCCTTGCAAGTAGTTTTCCGGAACCGTTTCGGCGTTGAGTCCGCTTCGCTTGCGACCTTCTTGAATGCTGTAATGCACCGTGGGTCGTGCTCCTAACGACATCAAACCATCAAAGACCGCTTCCGTGGGCACATCCACCAGAAAGACAAAATAGGCGGCCATCTTGGCGTCACCGCCAGCGGCCGTGGCACATCCGGCAAACGCTTGCACTCGTTCTCCAAACGCGTCAATGCACGGCTTGTCTTCCGGCAATTGCACTTTGGCGGACAAGATCAATTCACCTTTGTCTGCATCCACGACCACGCTTCCCGGTTTCGGCAATTCCGAAGCGGGCGGATCATTGGCCTTCACCACTGCGCTTCCCGCAAACATGACCAACCAAAGCAACAAAACGCAAACCTTCTTTAAACCCATGGAAATCACTCCAGAAACAGGGATTCGACAAGAAACAGAAAGGACGAAACACAACAAGAAATCGCTAGACGCTGGCGCAAAGAAATTGCAGCCATATACCGCTCGGGCACGCCGAAACTAGCGGATCACAGCTCAGGTAAAGCCGGATCGAACGAATCGAACAGTTGTGCCAAAGATTGAAATCATTGATTGAATTTTCCGCAAACCAGGACCAAGCCAATTCCGACAACTACGAAGTCGTGCGTGCCGGTCGGCTAGTCCAATTTGAACTGGTCGATGTTGGCCGGTGTGAAAAGCTAGAGTTTATACCATATGCAATCAAATTTGATGCTGGTGCATACACAGTTTATGGCAACAGCCTGAAAACCCACTGCATGGCGTTTTACTTCCGGAAGTCCAACGTAGCCTTTGCTGAAACCGCAAACATACAACATGAATAACGGCTGCTTTCGACGGAGTCTACCTGTACCAACCAGGGGGTAAGGTCGTTTTTTCGCAAAATCCATGTCCCCGCGATCTCGGGATTCCCGCTTGGGTTTTACGTTCGGACCAGTGAACTCACCTTCCCTACGAATAAAGGAGGCCTCCGATGATTCGACAGCTGCGGCCTCCTCTGGCAAACGGCACTCGCATGGTAGTGGAAACAACGGGCGGCGTAGAACACAAAGCTGGCTGGCTGGCCTGGTGTCGCCGCTGGAGCCTTCGTCATCGGACCATGGTGGTCTTGCTAGTGGCGTACGCCGCTGCAGTGCTGGCGCCTCGCTTCGGAGCGACATTGCGTCGCGATTGGCTGGCAAATCATTCAGAAGTCTTGACCGCTTCACCCGTTCAAATCCTGTTGGCCTTCTTGCTGCTGCAACTTGGCTTATCCGTTGACCTGCGCAATGCGGAACCGATGCGAAACCTTCGACGGTCAGCCATGTTGTTCTTTGCGGTGCGAACCTGCGCGGCAATACTATTCGCTCTGTTTGCAATCGTGTATGACCACGAGTTGGTTCGAATGATCTTCTGGACATTGGCCATCATGATGCTGGTGCCTGCTGCGGGTTCTTCGTCGGGTTGGTGTATCCATATGCAAGCGAACGCTCGGACCTCGCTGGTGATCATCTTGCTTTCCACCGTCGGCAGCGCGGTGCTCATGCCGCTGTTGATTCCCGTGATGGCTCTGGGTGCCGATGCAGAAATGGCCTCGCTATTACATCAATGGAATTCAGCCTATTCCTGTTCGTTCTTGGTGCCTTGGGTATTGGCGCCCATCGCCGTTGGCATCGCCGTGCGACAATGGTCGCCGGAACGAGCGGTACGTTTGAAGCATGCGTTGCGTCCTTGGTCACTGACAGCGTTAGGACTGCTGAACTACGCCAACGGTGCGGTCGGTTTGCCCAGACTGGTACTCGCCCAAGACTGGTTGGCGGGTCTGTTGATCTTGGGCATTTGCCTGGCAACCGCCGCCGTGTTGTACATGGCCGCGGCTTGCCAAGGTCGGCGAATGGGACTAACTACCGCCGAGACACAAGCCGTCACGGTAACCACCAGCATGCTGAATACGGGCCTGGTGCTACTGTTATTGGCGTCTATGGCTCCGGACGCTATCTACATGCAATTGACCGTGATTGCCTATACGTTTGCCCAACACATTCTGGTAGCGACGATGGCGCATCGCCGAGAAGCTGCTGTATCGCGGGTGGAATAGCGGACAACGCGGGCGAGTGAATCGATCGCGTGGCGAGTCTGTATTGGTCGAATCAACGGACGTCTACAATGGCGATTCGTAAATCGCAGACGTTGGTATGCGTGGGACCGGTGACCAGCAATCCGCCGATTTGTGCAAAAAACGAATAGGCATCATTTCGCGACAAAAAGTCATCCGCGTCTAAATGCAAATCCGCCGCTTGTTGATAGACACTCGCGTCGACCATAGCTCCCGCAGCGGTGGTCGGACCGTCTTCTCCATCCGTACCGCCAGAAACGACGGCAATTCGCTGTACGGAAATCGAACGCGAGGACAATTCGCTCAGAACTTTCAGTGCGACTTGTTGATTGCGACCTCCAACTCCGCGACGTTCCGCCGGTGCCAGACGCACCACCGGTTCGCCTCCCCAAACCAAACACGCCTTTTCGGCTGGTACAAGCGAAAGCTGTTGCTGCATCCAATCGGCGATGGTGACCGCGACTTCTTCGGCCGTGGTCGACGAAGATTCGCTGGCGAAACGACTGACCACAAACCCCAATGTTTCGGCGGCCGCCACCGCTGCATCCACCGCCGTCTGATTGTTGCCAATGATCGAATTCACAATCGATTCTGGACGACCGGAATCCGTAATCGACGCATGCGAACGTTGTTCTACGTGTCGCCAAATTGCGTCGGCAATCTGTTTTCGCTGTGGGTCAAACTGACGCAGAACTTCGAATGCTACAGGGGCGAACGACGCAGCCTTTGTCCGCAATGGTTCTACCACCGTTGGGCCCGACGCAATGACGTCTAGTGGATCGCCAATCACATCAGAAACAATCAGCGAATGCAACCGTTTCGCTCGACACGCTTTCGCCACACCTCCACCCTTCACTTGGCTGATCGCCGTCCGCACGGCATTTAGTTGTTGAATGGACGCGCCGACGGCACTCAAATACCGAGTTGCCGCAGTTTTTTGTTCTAATGAAACGCCGTCTACTGGCAGCGGCAACAGCGCCGATCCTCCGCCCGACCACAGCCCCAGGCACAAGTCATCTGGGTGCAAGTGACGCAACAAATCTAGAATTTGCCTGGCTCCTTGAACTCCAGCTGCCGTTGGTTCGTTGCGACCGGCTGGACGAGCGGCATGGAGTTGGATGCACTGTAGCGGTTCGTGTTCACAACCCCGAGGTACGTTGATCCAACCGTGCACGTTCCAGCGCTGCAGCCACTTCGGCCCTAGCGCTTCTTCGAACCCGGCCGCCATGCCCGCACCCGCTTTTCCAGCACCGACGACGCAGATATTTCGAATCGAATCTGCCGAATAACGCTGTTCGTCAATGCACAGCATCGTTTCTGAATCGCTGGATTCTACCGCGACGTTTTCCAGCATCAGCCGTTTGCTGCGAACTGCGTCGAGCCCGGCGTTCCAGATTTGACGAGCTTGTTGTGCGAGCAAATTCGTTTCCAATATTCAGCGAATCCAACCAAGGGGTACAGCAATATTTGCGACGCATTGTACTGCAAACCATTGCCAGGGCACTACTTTTGAAGTTGCGTTTTTTGGTATGCCGAAACGTAAGCGAGGGAAAATGGAATGTTTCTGTAATCCCAGTTCGATACGTTACTTTGATTCCTAATCTGACGTAAATATTCGGTCTAGATGCGGGCGTCGGAGCGACCGGTCGAATCAGGATCGAACAAGAACCAGGTCTACGGTTCGGAAACTTCGTTCCGCGTTGATCCGACGCGAATTCGGGACGATCCCGACGAAATTCGCTTTCGCTGCGCCAAATGAAATCGCAGTTTGGCTTCCATGGCTTCTCGCTGGCCACCCCAGCTAAGAAACATTCCGTTCATATATTCAATCGGCAAACGTTGATTGGTTGGCAACAACATGACGCCTCGTTCTGTAGATTCCCAGCGTTTGATCAAATGCCAGGGAATGCGAAAGAAGGTGCGCGTGGTACTTGGCCGTTTCCACCAGGCAAAGCGGTGCACGTCAATACCCGACTGGTGCAGTCGAAAGACAACGGGAATCCAAAACCACGTGGTGACGGCCAAAAACGCGACCATCACCAAGACGCCCATAGCGGGTTGTTGAGTCTTCAGCACAGCACTGGCCGCCATTCCGACGACCAACGTGATGAAAATCACACCTTTCACCGGTTCCTGGACCAGAGGCCAATGCCGCACCCACAAGTTCTCGCTGGGCACAACTAGAGTAACGGAAGTGTCTGGCAAATCGCCAGGCTCGTTGCCCGAGTTCAAATCAACTCGCGCACGCACTTCGGTGGCATCCTGCGAACTAGCGGAATTTGACGGAGATGGAGAAACGGAACTCATGCTTCCATCATAGTCCGCATTCGATGGTTCGTTCCACCGAATGTCCGAAATTTCCTAGTCCGCTCAATCGTCCGCGCCGGGGCTGGCAATCACGCCGTACAGAAAATAGGCCAGCGACGCGTAAAGTACCGTCGTGAGCAAAACGGAAATTCCCAGGCACTGTCCGAAAAAATCGTTCAACAAGACCAGGGCCGGTGGCGCGGGACTTTTGGGAGGCCGACGTCGCACGGAACTATCACTTGTGTCCTGAGCTTCCACCGCTTCAACCCACGTCTCCCATTCTTGTTGCGCTGCTTGGTTGCCAAATGTTTGTCGGCTCCAGCTTTGCGTCAAAAACAACCCGCCAATTACGGCCGCCAACAATAAAATGTAGATCGCAAGTAATACCAACTTGAGTTTCAAGTGCGTTGGCGACTTTGGTTCGTAGTTTACTAACGAATCAGGCATGGCGGTCTCTGAGTTGTAATGCAGGGGAGGGAGGTCATTTGCGGGCAAGGTACAGAGAAAAGTGCCGCTGCCCAATCTGTCTTCTACAATTTAGCTGGCAATAACTCAAGTACCGACGAACAAGTCGTTATCACGGCGGTTCGCAGAGTTGGTTTGGCATCCGGATAAAACAACGGCGAATGGAGCGAAGGTGCTGGTTGGCCCAATTCCCGAAATCGGTCCAAGCGTTTCTGTTCGACCGCACCCAATCGATACATCAAAATGGGCACACCTCGTTTTCCGTATTGACTAAAATCTTCGCCTCCCATGGACGGTTCGCCTTGTTCAACGAGCGATACGCCAAGGACGTTTTGAAAGACTCGCGTCAGCCGATTGGTTAATTCGGCGTCGTTCCACAGTGACGGGGTTCCTTCGCTGATTTTGATTTCGGGTTCCGGAGCGTTGGCACTGGCGGCGACCGCCTTCGCCTTGCGTTGAATGCCGGCTAACAGTTTGTTGCGAACTTCATCGGAATAACTTCGCACCGTGATTTGCAGATGGCAAGAATCACCAATCACATTGTGTTTGGTGCCACCATGAATGGCGCCCACCGTGACCACTCCCGGATCGGTCGGCTTGATTTCTCGACTCACCAACGTTTGTAAATCCATTACCAAATGGGCCGCTTGGACAATGGGATCGATGGTGGTATGAGGCTGTGCACCGTGTCCACCAGCGCCGTTCATGGTGACATCCACGCTATCGACATTGGCCATGGAATAGCCCGACAAACAACTCACCTTGCCAGCGCCCAGGTTCGAATCGACATGCAGAGCCAACGCAAAATCGGGTTTGGGAAACCGCTTGAACAGACCATCGTTCAGCATGGCTGTTGCGCCGGCCCCTTTCTCTTCGGCTGGCTGTCCGATCATGACCAACGTCCCGCTCCACAAGTTCTTGTGTTGGCTCAAGAACTTGGCGGACGCAATGAGATTGGTGATATGGATGTCATGGCCACAGGCATGCATGACTCCCACTTCCGCGCCGTTGTCGTCAACCGTGCGAACCTGCGACGCGTAGACCAAGTTGGTTTGTTCCGTCACGGGCAAGCCGTCTAGATCGGTACGCAGCATTAGCGTTGGACCATCGCCATTTTTCAGCACGGCCACCACGCCGAATCCACCCACGTTACGAGTCACCTGAGCGCCGCATGATTCCAATTCGTCAGCGACGCGTTCCGCCGTCTGCTTTTCGTGAAAAGAAAGCTCGGGCGTACGATGAAAGTGCTGGTACAGCAAGACAATTTCGTCCAAATGCTGGTCCGCCCATTCGGCTGGTTCGACCGCAATGGCACAGGTCAGCGGCAACAAGATTCCGATCCACGCCCATCGGAGAAGGCGAATCCATAGGTGATACATGGCTTTGAAAATTTCCGGTCGGAAAAACCTCTTTACATTGGGCTGTCTAATCCGCTAAACTCCAAGCATCATATTTTTGGCATTTTTCATATGAGACGGACAGCCTGTCATCGGCCGTCCGTCTTTTATTTTTTCTGAAACGCCGATCGAGCTTTCGGTTCACGCAGTCGTCTGATTCGTGGCAATCGTCGGACGAACGATGCGGGGAAAACGTTCCGGTCGGTCCCTAGCACGATCGAATTTTGGACGATTTCCAATTCGCCATAATCTACGTATTTTTGTCATGGCTAGGACGAAGAAGCAAGCCAGATCATGCGAATTCTGCTTGATCAACGGCGAATGAAGCGAAATTAGCGGAAGTCGATACCCAGCTATCTTCTTTCCCGCGGGTTCCTGGCCGAAAACACCAAAAAGGGAACCGAGTAGCTGACCTCGGTTCCATCGTTTTTTCCAAAGCATCGCCCGGTAGCTGGGCGGGTGACAAGCTGTGCGCGTGGCCAGACAACAATTCGACGTCAATCGCGGGATGTCGACGTGCGGGCCAATGTGCTACGATCACGCGGTTCGCTTCGTGGTACTTGGTAAGGAAATCTCCGTGTCGGAAATCATTGAACGCTGTCAGCGGGCACAACCAATTCTTTGCGACCCATCGCTCGCGTGGTGGCAGCGTTTGGAGCCAGCCATGCAGGCCTTGAATGGGCTTCCGATTTCGGATCTGCGCCCCCAAGACAAGCAATTGGTGGAAACGGAATTCGTTGAATTCGTTCGGATTTTTGCGGACTACGACATTAAAACCGGCGCCGACTACGAACATGTGCCCAAGTCGGATGTGGCGGCGGCATTGGCGTGTCTCATGGCGGTCACTGATTTCTGTCTATCCGGTGAAGAAGCACGAGTGATGACGGAATTGGCGTCGACCAGAGACAAGTTACCTGTTGCCGCAATTGACGATATTCGAAAACATCCAGACATTTTTGTTCCGTTGTTAATCGAATCCGTTGTGAACGCCAACGCCGAGATTCGCAGCGGTAAGGAAAGGGAATGGGACGATACGCCATTTTTCGCTTTGTATCTGTTGATCGAATTGAAAGTAGAAGCGGCGTATCCCGTCTTGGTGCAATCGCTTTATTTGCCCGGACCAGAAGGCGCAAGCGAATTATTCGGCGATGCTGTGGGCGAATTAGCCGGAGTTGTGATGGCGCTGGCATCTGGCGGCGACACTCGGCAGATTGACAAATTGGTCCTCGCAAGCGAAGTCAGCGTGTACGTGCGTTGGGCTGCACTCGACGCTTATAAGCTCCTGTTACGCGACGGTGTCATTTCGCGCCAACATGCCATCGACGGTCTGCACCAGCTATTCCAAGACTGCGTTGACCATGACAATCATGATATGCTGGCCCCTATCGCCATAGACCTGAGCCATCTGGCTGCGGATTCGGCATTAGAAACAATTCGATCAGCCTACCAGCGGAATCTGGTCGACGATTCGATTGTCTCGCTCGAAAGTATCGAACAAAGAATTGCCGGCGGCGAAGCAATCGTGGCCAAGTATCTAAGATTTTGTCGTCCCACCGGCGTTTCGGATACCATTGCCGAATTGAAGCGATGGGCATCTTTTCAACCCACGCAGGACACTCAACCAAAAACAACCAAGCCCGCTCATCCGGCCGCAAGCCAACCGAAACCGACTTCCGCGTCCACCATCCGAATCGATGAGCGAATCGGTAGGAATTCGCCATGTCCCTGCGGCAGCGGCAAGAAATTCAAGAAGTGCTGCCACAGTCGAACGGTCAATCCGTAGCAACCAGTCTCTACGCGCGGCCTTCCAACATGTGGGCTCGCGCCATGGCATCTTCGGCCATTTGAATGTACTGCTGGTTTTGCGTTCCCGCCCACGCTCGCTGGTACGTCACGCTCATGGCCGTAAAGTTGAACGGGTCGTTCGGATCCAGTTCGCACGCCTTCTGGCCATGGCGAACCGCGTCCTCGTGCTTGTTCACTCGGCCATACAACACGGCCAACGCCAAGTGAGACAAAGTGTGTCCGTGGTCTGCCTGCAACAGTTCGTTCAGCTTGCTGATAGCTTCATCCAGCTTTCCTTCGTTCCGCAGCGTTTCTGCTTCTTTGTACATGGCATTGATATCGGACATGACATTCCCCTCTTCTCTTATATTGCGAATTTGGACCTTTGGCCGAGATGATTGGGCCGCCGGTTTAAAAGCAAAAGTGATCGAATTGCGTATTTTAACACGATTCAGCCTATGGACGAGCGGTCCTGGCGAAAAACAGCTGGTCCGGCATTTTGAAGAAATATCCTCTCGATTCACCGATTCCAAATATCCGATACGAACTGTCGTGCGAATGATCATTCAGGCCAACGTGCTATTGGTTGCACTGCTGGCAACAGCGTTGGCTTCACCAGGCGGTAGAACAGGGAAATCGGCATGACAACAAATATTCACCCCGCCGCGATCATCAATCCCGGAGCTCGCATTGCCGCCGATTGCTTCATCGGTCCTTTCAGCGTGATTGAACAAGACGTGGTACTGGGCGAAGGTTGCTTTGTTGATTCGCATGTGGTGATCAAAGCGGGAACCGTGTTGGGGCAGCGAAACCAAATTGCGTCTGGCGCAGTGATCGGCGGTATCGCTCAGCACAAACAACACTTCGATCAATCTGGTTCGCTGGTTATTGGTAACGATAACGTCTTTCGCGAATTTGTAACGGTTCATCGAGCACTCAAGCCGGGCCAACAAACCGTCATTGGAGACCGCAACCTATTGATGGTCAATGCCCATGTAGCGCATGATTGCCGAGTGGGCAGTGACGTGATCATTGCCAACAACGCGATGATTGCCGGACACGTCCATTTGGCGGATCGCTGCTATATTTCCGGTGCCGTGGGCATCCATCAGTTTTGCCGCATTGGTACTCTGGCCATGGTCGGCGGACAATCTCATGTCACTCAAGATGTTCCGCCGTACGTAACCATGGACGGTTTGACCAGCCGCATTGTCGGTTTGAATTCGGTGGGCATGCGCCGAGCCGGTTTGGGGCCGCAAGAACGTACACAAATCAAGCAGGTCTACCGCATTGTGTATCGAAGCGGTTTGACCGTTAGCGAAGCGACGGACCACTTGCGGCAACTTGGGGACAATTCATTTGCACAGGACTTTGCCTCGTTCTTAGCGAACAGTCAACGAGGTTGTGTGCGTGGAGATCGCAAGCCGAACGGTGTTTCGATCGAACCAGCGTCAACCCTGGCAGCCGACTCTAACCCGGCCATCATCCCGCTGGACGAACATCGCCGCGCGGCGTAGGCTTGCCATAGCGCGACGTTGGCCGGTTGGTTTGAAGAGCCGCTCGCGTTGGATACGGATCGATATCAAACGAACAACGATTCAAAAATTCGATCTTGCAATTGGATTTTTTGAGCAACGGTTTGAAGTCGATGTTGGTGGTTGGTTCGATCAGAATCGGGCGACGAATCTTCGGTGCGATCGGTCGGCTGCAGGGCGGCGGCGAGTTCTGGGTTGGTCGTAGCGAATGGTCCGGGAACAGAAGTTCCGGCCACAGCTTCGCGTACAAAGCCACCTCGTTGAAACGCAAACACCAAATCAAACGCATCGAATTCGCCGTTGCCCGTCCAGTCGCCGGTTCGATAAGTCGAATTTTCCGCGACATGGTCTTCGTATTGGCCGGCTTGCAGCACCAACACCAAATCAGCCGAATCAAACCGTCCGTCAAAATTTACGTCGCCAATCGACGTGCCCAGGATGTCTTCGACTAAGACCACCATGTCACTGCGGTCAACTCTGCGATCTCCTGTCAGGTCGTACCGGAGATCCCGAGAACCATCGCGGATGGCTTGATGTAGCAAATCAACGTCGGCACTGTCGACCGTGCGGTCGCCGTTCATGTCGCCACGCACTGGGCGTTGTTGTCCAACGTGGATCACCACGGTTTCTGCTTCGGCGACATCAAGTGAATATTCTCCGAAAGTATCATTGGTGATTGTCCAGTCGGCTTCTCGCGATGATACAGTCAGATCGTAGCTTCCGGGCAGCACTTGGAACAGCACGCCTGCTTCGTCAGCTGAGACCGAACCGTCTTGGTCCAAGTCCTGGAATGCGGTGTATTCGATTTCAACTCCGTGGGTCGAAGGATGCAAGCGAACGCGAACCGCTTCGAGCGCCGGTTCGTCTTCGTCCCAGATGCCATCGCCATTTAAGTCTTCAAAAACCTGCACCACGATGTTGGCCGTTTGTTGTTGATAGTAGCCGGTAGCTGGCAACGTGGCTTGAGCACCTTCCGCGACATTTACTTCTAATGCAGGACTCGGTTG
>JAGQOZ010000117.1 GCA_020426955.1 Planctomycetales bacterium | reverse complement strand
AACCGGGTCCACCAACTTTTCCGCGCCGCTTGCCTCAACTCGGTACCAATAGACGATGAAAGTAGTCTCAACACCGTCCCAGAAAGAAATTCTGCAGTTCGAACCGAAGTATACTTGATTCGCTCATTCTGTCAAAATCGATCCGTTAGACGTTCAATACATTGCACGCAGATAGGCGAATCGCGGTATGGAATCACTGGATTCTGATATTCGAACGGTGATCGACTTGCATCACTACTTTGGCGAACTGAAACAACAAGCGGCGTTGATTGCCAATCAGATTTCGGCGGTAGATCGAGGCTACTTTTTGCCGCACGAAGACGAACAAGTGCACGGCCTGTTAATTTCCTACTGGCAAGCCAGGTCCGCGTTGTTTGATCTGGTGCTTTCCAAGCGTCGCGAAGTGGAAGGTGCGGCTCGAGTGGACGAACGTACGGACGCGTCATTTTTGCTGGGATTCGCCGCGGCGCTGATCTTGGTGGATGCCGCGAGGTACCTGCGAACCGTTGTCGAACACCGACCCGTTGTTCGCCGCAAATTAAACGAACCGTTGGTCGAATTTGGCATTCCAGCTGGCACATACGATGCCGTCCAGCGGTCGCTGTTACGAGCTCGTCATGCGTGGCATTTGTTTCATGCGTCTCAGTACTTTCACGCGAACCAGAACCGTTTTGAAGCGTTCGCGACGAACGCGGCGACATTCCGAATCGTGCTGGACATCATTCAATCGCTGGCCCAAAATCTGGATATCGGTTTCGCTCGGTTTTCGCAAGTTAAACTGCGAACGCGAAGTGAACAGATTCTTCGACACATGCAGCATCAAACTATCGTCCGCGCGGTCTACGGCATGCAAAAGTTGGTTTCGGGCATGATGTCGGGAGTTTTTATTCGACCAGGACATCGGCCACAAGTTCCCGCGGACGTTGCCGCGCAGATTCGGCCTTTGGTCCGTACCGGTGATGTCTTGTTGGTTCGCAAAGAATACGCCGTGACCAATTATTTCCTGCCCGGCTATTGGCCGCATGTCGCCTTGTATTTGGGCACCACTGATTGCCTACAACCGCTGGGCATCCATGCTCATCCTCACGTAGTCAAACGCTGGCCCAGCATTTGCCAGGTGGGACAGACTGAACCTTGTGTACTGGAATCTTTGAAAGATGGTGTGCGTCTGCGAAGCTGGCAATCGCCGTTGGCGTCTGATTCCATGGTGGTGCTGAGACCGCAATTGTCATTGGACGAAATTGCCACGGGAATCTGCCGAGGCATGGTACATGAAGGAAAATCGTACGACTTTGATTTCAACTTTGCCAATGCGGACCGACTGGTTTGCACCGAAGTGGTTTATCGAAGTTTCGAAAACCTTGGCACTCTCAAATTTCAGCTGGTCCGTCGCGCGGGTCGGCCCACATTGTCCGGTTGGGATATCACCCAGATGGCATTGCGACAAGACGGCTTTGACATCGTCGCGGCGTACGTACCGGCGTATGACAAACAGTTGGCACAGTCCGACGATGCCATTCGTTTAGTGCGAACCGCGTTGCGCCAAACCACAGATGTGTCTTCCGCGTCGTGAGATGCGTCGGCCGAACCGTTGTCGAACAACTTCGGATGTACGTTATCGGATCCTTGGTGCGGAATGACGAAGTTGCCTCGGCATTGCGTAGTATCCGCAGTGACACTTCGCAGATAGGAACGACCGCCAATATCTCGCGAACTTCTCACGCCAATTTCCTCTGCTAAGCCAGCCATCGTTGCTGACCATGACCTACCGTTGTGAGTAAAGCGACTTGCGGCAAACTTTCCCTGGGCCTGCGACATAGCCAAGTAACCAGGTGAATGTTGGCGGCCGCAATTTGACCAAGTGCGAGCCGACAATTGTCCCATTTCGTCATCAAGATAGATGGAACCAGTCAACGAATGGAGTCCTCTTGAAGGTATCCCGGGGTGTTTCCGATGTTCAAGAATCTCACACTGCGATCCCAACTACACTGCGTCATCGGAATAACACTGATTCCGCTGTGTATCTTCGGTGGCATGTTGGTCCATCATGAACGAAGGCAAGCGGCCGACACCGTGTTGGTGCCGCAATGGCTGATCTATACCCAATCGCTACAAGACTTGGCTCACGAATTGCAAAAAGAACGAGGCATGTCGGCAGGATATATTGCCAGTCAAGGCCAATCGTTTCGTGACGAATTGACGAACCAACGCAGTTTGACGGATACGGCAGTTCAACAATTGAGCAGCAATTCACAACCGTTGGTAGACAACGACCTTCCGATCGAAGCGATGCTGCACGAAGTTCTTTCGCAAGTGGAACAGCTCGACTCTTTACGGCAAGCGGCGGACGAATTTGGAGACGCCAAACGCATTTTATCTTCGTACACCGGAATCATTCGCACCACGTTGAACCAATCGCTGACCGCAGGCGTACGCTGTGGTGGCAACCATTCGGCCACGCAATTAATTGCTGCCAATGTGTTGTCACAAGCCAAAGAACTGGGCGGCCTGGAACGAGCTCGCGTGTCACAGGCCTTGGGCAAAGACAATATTGATCTGCAATTGAAGTTTTACATTGTGGGCCTGCAACAAGGCCAAGAAGAACACTTGGCACTGTGCGGCGAACTACTGGACCCTCGCTACGCCCGCGCCTTGGAAACGATTACCAAAGGTGCAGCTGCGAAGAATGCCGCTGTGATTCGTGACGCCGTTTTGGCCAGCGAGACCGCAACTCAAACTGGGTACACGCCTTCGATGTGGTGGAAGGAACAGACGGCCAAATTGAACGATTACCGCAGTGTACAACAAGACATCGCCCAGGCCATCAGTCAGGACGCCAGACAGGAAGCGAATGCTGCGTCGCGTGCTGCCAACGTGATTATGATTTTGGTTGTGGGACTGGTAATCTTTTCGATAGCCGCCGGCAACTATCTGACTCGCTACATTCATCGACGCACGCACGATCTGGAGCAAACCATAACGCAGATTGCCTTCGGGCAAGTCGATATGTTCCAACGATTGGACGAGGGTTCGGATGAACTGGGCTGTATAGGTCGCAGCTTCAATCGAGTCTTAGCGCGCATGTGTCAAGCGGCGGAATTTTGTGGCAGCAGCTCGCAACGCTTGGCGTCGCAAAGTAGTCAGGTTTGTGACACCGCTCGGCGCATTTCCGGTTTGATCCAGGATTCGCAGGCGCACAGCATCAATGTTGTGGAAGAATCAACCAACATGGTGCAGACACTGACAGAAACATCGATAGCCATTAAGGGCGTCAGCGATTCGTTGGCAGATACTTCGGACGAAGTTTGCCGACTGGCCACGGACATGCAGGACGCGGCCAGAAGCGCTCACAACGCGGCAGATCGTTCGGAACATGCGTCGCAATTGGTGTCCAAGAATACCGAAAAGATCTCGGAACTTTCTGTCGCGGCAGACGAAATCAGTGACGTCGTAGAACTGATCCAAGGTCTGGCGGAACAAACCAATCTGTTGGCGTTGAACGCCACCATCGAAGCAGCTCGAGCGGGCGAAGCGGGCAAAGGGTTTGCCGTGGTGGCGGCCGAGGTCAAAGAATTGGCTAATCAAACGGGCAAAGGAGCTGACAGTATTCGCGAAAAGATCGCTCGTATTCAAGCCGTTTCAGAAAACACCAAGACTTCGTTTGACGAAATCTTCGAAGCCTTTTCGGGATTGCGTCGCGCCACCAGCGAGCTAGCCACCATCGCGACGGAACAAGGCACCGTTGCGGAACGATTGAATCAAACCGTGCGAAACATGGCCGATACCTCCAATGACGCAACCGAAACGATGGATCAATCGGTCAGCGTTTCTGAAAAAATGCTGGATCAACTCCGTTCCATTGAAACCGCACTGTCGAATTCGGCCAACGGCATCGAAGACACTAACGCGTCCGGCAAAGAACTGCTGGAAATGGCTTTGGAAATGCGACAACAAGTGGACGAGATGCTGAGCGGTTCGCAAAACCAAAACGTCGAACCAAATAGAGCAAACGCCAACGCCGGTCTTGTTGCGTCGGTTCCCTAAATTCCCGTCGCAAAACAATGCAACGCGTCGACGGTTCGCAAAAACAACTGACTGTCCACGATCACCGGCGATGCGTTGATTTCTTGTTCCAGATTGGTCTTTGCTAACAGCCGCAGGCCCGACGTTACATCTGCGTCGTACACCGCCACGTCGCCACTGCGACTGGCAACAATGAACTTTCCATCCGCAGCAACGGGCGAAGCGTAGATCGGACCAGACATGCCGGGCAAACGAGTTGCCTTCAGTACTGGCTGTCCTGTCTGAGTGTCCAACACGGTCAAGATAGGATTGTTGCCATGCAGCAAGTACAGGCGGTCTTGATACAACAGAGGCGATGGGACATACGGCCCGGCCTTTTCATACCGCCAGCGTTCGTCCTGCTCCGTCACTTCGCCTTGCGAATCGATCGGGATCGCTAAGACTCGAGATTCACCGTAGCTACTGGCAGCGTACACCGTTGTGGCATCCGCCACGGGACTCGCCACCACGTTGGTTGTCAGCGGCTGTGATTTCCAAATCAACTTTCCGGTGTTGGCATCATAGCAAGATACGCCGTTGGTCCCCGCGCAGATAATTCGTTCTGATTCGTGGTGGCGAACGACCAACGGTGTGGACCAACTGGTTGGTTCATCACGAACCGAAGTCCAAGCGGTGGAACCATCCGATTGCCGCAGCGCCGTCACAAACGAATCTCCTTCGTGATCCCATTGAACAATCAGCAAAGATTCCGTCACTGCGGGTGAAGTTCCTTCGCCCCAACCATAACGAGTTGCCATGTGACCGAGATCTCGTTTCCAAATCGTTTCGCCATCCCAGGAAAGACAGTAGATGCCTCGCGAACCAAGATGGATGAAAATTCGTTTACCTTGGCTGACGGGCGAAGTCGATGCGAACGAATTGGTGGGATGTTTCCCTTCGTGCGAAACAAACGGTCCCAGAGAATTCACCCAACGAATCTGGCCTGTTTTTCGCTCGACCGCCATCACGTCAATTTGGATTAACTTTTCCGGCGGTTGGGTCTTCTGATGCTGATTCTTCGCCAAATTCTGCTGGTATTCCGCTTCCGATACGGCTTGGTCCGTTTCATTGGCCGAAAGTAAGACTAGCAGATCGCCGCAGACAATCGGTGTCGAATGGGAAAGCCCAGGCAGACGAATTGACCAAAGCTGATTCTGCGAATCGAATGACAGCGGTAATTCAGCGTCTGCGGCTCCGGATGCCGTTGGCCCCCTCCACTGCGGCCAACATGAATCATTAGAATTCTGTGAATAGGCATATCCAGGAAAGATAGATAAAGCCAAAATGAGGAACTTTCTCATAACCTATTATTTCCCAATAGTTTGGTACTGATTCTGATAGGGTTCGGTTGAATGCGTAGCTGGTTGTTTCTGTTTACCGCCATTTTCTTAGAAGTGTGTGGTACCGTCAGCATGAAGCTGTCAGATGGCTTTCAAAGGAAAGGTCCGGCCGTGGCCATGGCCGTTTTCTATGTCTGCAGTTTCGCCGCACTGACCGTAGCTATCAAAAAGATTGACCTTAGTATTGGTTACGCCGCGTGGTCCGGCTTGGGAACTGCTGCCATTGCTATCGCCGGCGTGATGTTTTTCAAGGAGTCGATCGAACCGCTCAAAATCGTCTCATTGCTGATGATTGTATTGGGAGTTGCCGGGTTGCAGCTAACGAAAGTGAAAACAATTTCCGCTAGCGAGAAAGAAATTCTGACTGAAGTCACTCGCGATTCAGAACACCTGGCAACCTGCACAATCGAATCTCCCTGAAAAACAGGTCGTTGCTGCATATTCGGAATATTTTGTTCTTCTGGCACGCTCTTTGCCAACAATCCCCTTCACGGAACATTCGGTGAAGGGGGGCAAAATGCTTTCAGGGCTCTACAGTACGGCACGCGCCATGCACATGGCCGAAGCGGAACAGCATGTGATTTCGCGCAACTTGGCGCACATCACCATGCCGGGATTTCGCAAACAGATTGTGGCGTATGAAAACCAGCAACCGCTAGCAGACGATCTGCAAGACAGTCCGCTGATGGAATCTCGCTATACCCAAGCCAAGGCGGTTCACAGCTTTGAAGCCGGACGGCTCGAACACACTCAGCGACCGCTGGACGTGGCCATCCAAGGTGACGGATTTTTCGAATTAGAAGCACCGTCCGGCCCGGTTTACACTCGCAATGGCGTCTTCATCGTCAATGGTGAAGGCCAGCTGACCAACATGTCGGGCTATCCGGTGCAAGGCGTGAACGGGCCGATCGAATTTCCCGATACCATTTCACCCAGTCAAATTCAGATTGGCTTCGACGGCACCGTCACCGCCGACGGAAACGAAGTGGGCCGACTGAAAATTGCTTCGTTCCAAGACAACCGTCAGCTGTTGGCGGTGGGTGATACGTTGTTTCAAGCGAATGGGCAAACCGCGACGGAAATGGATCAACCCAACGTGATGCAAGGCTATCGCGAAATGGCCAATGTGGACGCGACCACCGAATTGGTCCACATGATCATGGGCATGCGTCACCACGAAGCAGCTCAACGAGCCATGCGAGAAATCTCGGAATCCGTCCAGAGACACATGACCGATCAATAAGCCGTTTAAGATAATCCAATTTAGGAAAAGGAATTCCTGTATGCTACGAGCGTTCTTTTCTAGCGCCACTGGCATGAAAGCGCAAGAAACGTTGTTGGACGTCACCGCCAATAACTTGGCGAACGTCAACACCAACGGATTCAAGCGTAGTCACGTAGACTTTGCAGACTTGCTGTATTCATCTGTTCGCAAAGCGGGCGCGGAAACGTCACAAGGACAGAACGCACCAGTCGGGCTGCAAATTGGTAGTGGTGCTCGCGCCACTGGCACCACTAAACTATTCACGCCCGGTACACTGCAACAGACAGGCAACCCTACTGACTTTGCCATTGAAGGCGATGGATTTTTCAAAGTCCAAAACGCTGGCGGAGACGTCCGGTACACTCGCGACGGAGCCTTTCGTGCCGACAATACTGGCCAGCTTGTCACCGTCAACGGCTACATTCTTGATCCGGCCATCACTGTTCCCGACGGCGCGACGGATGTTTCGGTCGGCAATGATGGTACGGTTTCCGCAATGGTTGCGGGCGTGCAGGCGAATTTGGGCCAGATCCAGTTGGCTCGGTTCTTGAATCCAGCCGGTCTGAGCGACGAAGGTAATAACTTGTACGCCGTCACTGCTGCTTCCGGCGCGGAAGTATTGGGCACGCCCGGTCAAAACGGCATTGGTACCATCATGGGCGGCTATTTGGAAAAGTCGAACGTGGAAGTGGTTACGGAACTGGTGAGTTTGATCACGGCTCAACGAGCGTACGAAGTGAATTCGCGGGCGATCCGAGCGGGTGATGAGATGTTATCTAACACCAATCAGATTGTGAGGTAAGTTGTGAACCAAGTTCTTCGCATCATCGGCGCTGCGTGGTTATTGGTCGCTTGCAGCGTGACGGCCGGTTGGTCGCAACGAGTGATCCCGGTGTCACGTCGTCCAGCAGCGACCGCATTGCCGTCGATGACAGCGACACCGATCGGCGCCGAATGCCTGATCACCGTGTTGCCGTCTGCCGAAACGAACGACCCGAACGTGACCATTGCCGACGTCGCACGTATCACCGGCGGTACGGCGGCGATGCAACAGCGCATTGGAGAACTGGATTTGGCCGAATTCGGTTCGCACTTGGATTCGCTGCCCATTTCGGCCGAACTGGTACGCATGCGACTTCGCGTCGACGGCCTGGATTCTCGAGTTACCGGTGCTGAAAGTTCTGTGGTGCGGCGAACGGCCGAGGTTCTGTTGGACGATGCGGTGCTGTCGACTTGTCGCAGCGAATTCGCCGCTGCGTTAGGGATTTCGGAAACGCGACTGGTGGTCGATCTGGCTCAGCCACTGCCCAAGCTGTCAGAAATACTGCGAGGTACCGACGTGGACGCCGCCACCGCGTATGTGGAACCGCAGATGCCGGATCGAGTGCGTTTGGGACGTCAGCGAATTCCGTTGCACGTTTATTCAGGCGATCGACTGGTCAAAGTGGTCAACGCCACCGTTCAGGCACGCATTGAACGCACCTTCGTGATGACTCGCCGCCCAATCGAAAAGGACCAACTGATCCAAGCCGACGATCTGCGCGAAGAGATTCGGCTGGTCACTCAACTGACCGACGGCAATACGCTAGAAGATTTCGTCGGCCGCACGCTTAATCGTACGATGCCAGCCGGCTTGGAAATGCGCACGTCGTACTTGGCCAGCAAGCCAGAAGCAACGTTAGGACC
Organism: Planctomycetales bacterium; assembly: GCA_020426955.1. GTDB lineage: Bacteria > Planctomycetota > Planctomycetia > Pirellulales > Pirellulaceae > JAGQOZ01. Next base: position 4,736 of record JAGQOZ010000117.1, on the reverse strand, counting down.
GATGGTGGTGAAACGCCGCGATGTCGTGCGTATTGTCGCCAAAAAAGGCAAGCTGACCGTCATTGTGAATAACGGCGAATGCATGCAAGACGGACGAATAGGCGATTTAGTCCGAGTGAAAAACGTATCGACCAACAAGATTTTAGTCGGCCAAGTGGTCAACGGCCGCGAAGTTCATATTCGATTTTAACACAACAATCGTAGTGGACGAGGCAACGAATCCCCAGCATCGTAGTGGATGAGGCAACGAATCCTACGGATGCCGCAAAGATGAGGACTCGTCAGCTTGTCCACTACGTAGAGACTTTAGAAAACGAGTAACCCGCATATGACATGTTTTATTCGAACTAACCAGTTAGCCATGGTGACGGCGTTGCTATTGTTCGGCAGCGGAGCATTGGCTTCGGCACAGTCGTTGTGGCACATGCGTACGCCACGATCGACGCATATGTTTCGCGACGTCCAGCCTACTCGAGTTGGCGATTTAGTCACTGTCATCATCAGCGAGAGCACGGACGTAGCCAACAGTGACCAGCGGACGTTGAATCGATCCCATTCGCACAGCGGCGGGTTTGATTTCGGAGCGGAAACGGGCGGAGGACTTTCCGGCAGCGCCAACTTGGATGCCAACGCCGGAGGCAATGGAAATACGGGACGTTCCACTGATTATTCCGTGAATCGAGAATTCTTGGATCGTATTACGGTGATGGTGACTTCCATTCTGCCCAACGGAAATTTTGTCATCCAAGGCACTCGGTCCACGCTGGTAGGCGGCGAAAAACGCACGCTGGTGCTGTCCGGGATTGTGCGGCCCAGTGACATTCGAGCGGACAATTCCATTGAATCGATGTACGTAGCCAATTTCAATATCTGCTATCAAGGCGAAGGCATTGAATCTGAATATGTGCGGCAAGGTTGGTTTAGTCGAACGTGGAATCGGATGCGACCATTCTAACGTATAGCGCGAACCAGGGCCGATGAATGACAAAGAGTTGTCATTGATAAAGAAAGATTGCAACATGTTCTTCGAAGCGAAACGGATGATTCGAATCAGCGTTCTTGTTGTATGTTGGCTAGCGTTTGCGGGGCCTACGGCGGCGCAGGTTCGCATCAAAGATATCACATCGGTGGAAGGCTTTCGCTCCAATCAGTTGACCGGAATTGGCTTGGTGACGGGCTTGAACGGCACGGGTGGCAAAGGCCCGGTTACTCGTCGAGCGTTACAAAACATGTTGCAGAGCTTTGATTTGCGTGCTGATCCCAATCAACGATTGTCTGTCGGCACGGACACTCAGCTGCGTACTGACAACGTAGCCGTGGTGATGGTCAAAGCGAATCTGCCCATCTTTGCCAAACCCGGTTCCCAGATTGACGTGACCGTTTCCGCGATTGATGATTCCAAAAGTCTCCAAGGCGGCGTGTTGATGGTGACGCCGTTACGAGGCTTAGACGGAAACGATTACGCCATTGCGGAAGGTGCCATTACGATTGGTGGCTTTAGCTTTGAAGGGCAAGCGGCGTCGGTGCAGAAGAATCATCCGTTGACTGGCACCATTCCGAATGGAGCGACGGTGGAAGCGGAAGTTCCCTTCGAACTTGGTGACCTCGGTTCGTTCCGTTTATTGTTGCGACATCCCGACTTCGCGACCGCTCGGCAAATTGCTGACGTCATCAGTAGTCGGTTTCCTGGTTCGGCCTACGCGGAAGACGCTGGTACGGTTAATGTATTGATTCCCGTCGATCGGCGTTTGGATATTGTCAGTTTTGTCAGCGAATGTCAAACGCTGACGGTGACACCTGACTTGGCCGCTAAGGTGGTCATCAACGAACGAACTGGCACCGTGATTTTAGGCAGCCATGTCAAAATTGCCGAAACGGCGATTGTGCATGCCAACTTGGCCGTGATCACCACGGAAACACCCGAAGTATCGCAACCAGCTCCGTTTTCCGACGGCACAACGCAGATTGTTCCTCGGACCGCCATGGAAGTGGTGGAAGAACGCAAACCTATCATGGTCTTGAATGAAACGGTAACCGTGGGCGACTTGGCACAAGCCTTGAATTCACTGGGCGTGGCACCTCGAGATCTCAGTTCCATTTTTCAAAGTCTCAAAGCCAGCGGCGCGTTGCACGCAGAATTAGAGCTGCGCTGAGCGGTGTTGGTTGGCGTAGCAGCCAGAAGTTACAGGGGGCAAACATGAATTCCATCATCGGCATCGGTGATGCACTATCGACGGCGAATGTCACTGCACTGCGAAACGATGCACATTCGGCAGCGGCCAAAGAGCACGTTAAATCGGAATTTGAAAGCGTCTTCAGTTCCATCTTGCTGAAGCAACTTCGCGAAAGCCTAGAAGAAGGCATGTTTGGAGCCGAAGCGTCCGATTCCTACGGCACCATGTTTGACATGTTCATGGGCCAACACTTAGCTCAAGCAGGCGGCGTTGGCATTTCTAAATACTTGGACAACTATCTGGACAAAGCGATGCCGGAAAATTCGCATCCGCAGAATGCATCGCCCGCGGATCTGATTGCTCCAGAATCAATGCGTTTGAACGAGGTGTATTGATGAATACTTCGCACCAAGATGATTTGACATTGGCGGCCAGGGACTGCCTAGAACACTTGCAAGTAGAAGAACAGGCGTTGGCGGAGATGCTAGAAGCGTTACAGGCTTTGCGGCAAATCCTGATGAAGGGAACGTCCGAAGAATTAATGGAAGCATTGGAAGCTCGTGAATCGATTGAACAAGAACTTCAGCAAATGCGGCAGTTGCGTCTTGATCTCCAGCAACGCTTGTCGGTCATGGTTCACGGCGACCAAAATGCCACCATCCACGTCTCCGAACTGGAGACTCGTGTTCCTATCAACATTGCGACCCCCTTGGCAGAAACGCGTCAACGCATCCACCATTTGGTCCACGCCGTCGACAAAGTGACTCGAGCCAACGGGCACTTAATTCGAGCTCGTCATGAACTGATTCAACGTACGCTGGATGCGATTTCGGGCGAACCGGAGTCAAGCACCGTGACGTACGGCAGTTCCGGAAAAATGAACCCGCGCACAAACCGTTCCATATTTCAAACCAAGTGTTAGTAGTAGATTTCGGTCGCTTCGTTCGCGGAAACGATGAAGAACGTTCTTTTTTAAGCTGTCAGCCATTCGAGTAGTCCTATGTTGCAGAACATTTCCGCAGGCTTGTCCGCCATTCGAGCTGCCAATGTTGGCTTGGCGGTCACGTCCAATAACATTGCCAACCAAGCGACGCCGGGATTCGTGCGCAGCACCGTCGACTTGGCCACTCGCCCGCCCATCAACATGCAGGGATTTTCGATTGGCACCGGTGTGGAAGTGGCGGGAATTCGCCGAGTGCATGACGAAGCGCTGGATGCGGCCATCACCCAAAACACGTCTGAATCCGGCGCTGTGGAACAGCAATTGCAATTGATGCAGCGTCTGGAAAACGCCTTGGCTTCCGGGGATGCTGACCTTTCGGCCAGTCTGGATCAACTGTTCAATTCGCTGACGGAATTGTCTGTGCAGCCAGACGATTTGGTGCGGCGTAGCGAAGCGATTCGAGCGTTCCAGCAGGTGGCAGCAGATTTCAATGATGTCAGCGCCACCGTCGATTCGATTCGTGAAGGCGTGAACGAACAAATCCAAGCCGATGTGGAACGCATCAACGCATTGGCAGCCGAATTGTCCGACGTTACCGCGCAGATTCAAGATGCAAATAACCGCCGTATTCCTGCACGAGACCTAGAAAATCGCCGAGGCCAGTTGCTGAACGAACTGGCCGGATTCATCGAAGTTCAACTGAACCCCAAAGATGACACCATCATGCTGGCCGGCGGTTCGGCTTTGATTGGTGGTCGCAATTTTCAACCGTTGGAAGCGGTCTACCAAGGGGACCGCACGATTGTGGTTCGCCAAGGTGAAGAATCGGCGTTGAATATCCAAGGTGGAAGCTTGGGCGGATTGATGTCCATGCAAGACGCTCGACTGGTCGACTTCCAAGCGAACCTGGACACGCTGGCCCAGCAGCTGATGATCTCCTTCGACACGATTCACGCCACAGGACTCGGCATTGACGGTACGGTGACTCAGTTGCAATCACAACGTGCCGTTGAAGATGTCACCATGCCGCTGGCCGATGTCCTTTCACTGCCCATTACCGCCGGTGAACTGTATCTTTCCGTAACGAATAGCGCGACGAATGAAACGGAAATGCATGCCATTGCCATCGATCCCGCAGTCGATTCGCTGGAAGACTTGGCCAGTCGAATTACCACCGATATCGCGGGCCTGCAAGCCATCGCCAATCCCGATGCCGGTTCGCTGACCATCTTGGCGGCACAAGGACTGTCGTTTAACTTCACCGGCAGCCCTGGCAACCGGCCGGCAGGGGTAGCGGCATTAACCGGTACCAGCGAACCATCTGTCAGCGGACTTCCGGCCGATGGACGCAACCGCAATCTGACGTTGCAGTTCTCTGATAGTGGACAGATCGGAGTAACCGCGGATTTGCGGTTGGAGGTTCGCGACTCTGGTGGTGCGTTGCTAGAGGTCCATGAAATCGGAGCCGGGTACGAACCAGGTACGCCCATCGAAATCACAGGCGGCCTGAGTGTCCAGCTTTCGCCGGGTACTGTCGTCGCAGGCGAACAGGTACAAGTCGCCAGTGTTGGCCGTCCCGATTCATCGGGCATTTTGTCGGCATTGGGAATTGGTTCGCT
>JAGQOZ010000116.1 GCA_020426955.1 Planctomycetales bacterium | reverse complement strand
CAGCCGGTGACTGGGGCCCATCCAAACCAACCGCCGTACCTGACTTTATCATGGAAATGCGACGTCGCGGCCACAGCGAAAGTTTGATTCGCAAGATCGTCTATGACAATCCATTAGAGTTCTTTGGCCAAAGCGAAGGCTTTCAATTCACACCTCCGTGCTAGCGAGGCAAATAACGCATCGACGAAAGCCACATTCTTCATGCTCGCAGACAATTCGGTTGGACCATGTTCCATAGCGCCAGCGAGATAAGACTCGCCACTGGAACAGTGGCTATTCGGTTCGCCAACGCTATCGCTCTTCGCCCATGCGTTGCATGCACAGCAGCAGCACAACTCATTCAATTCCTACCACAATTTCTTTAGACAAGACGACCACCCAATTCTGGCGTGCTGTGCGAGTCGGACCACATTGCCCCACGATTTCTTGCCGAATGGAAGTCCACCTACATCTTGCACTCATTTGCGAAATGAATGGACTCCTATGTTCCGATTCCAAACGACTATTGCTCTCCTGATCTGCACGCTAGCAGCAATAGGTTGTCATCGTGGCCGTTACCGTCAACAGGCAGACGCCGACGCAACGGGACTGATTCATGAAAAATCGTGTGACGCCCGCTGGCAATTGGAAAATTTCCATATCTATCCCCATCCGGAAAGTCGGTTCGCTGATCCGTATTGCCCTGACCATCCTCCCAAACCCTGTGATGACCCCGCAGCCGATTGTCTGTCACCTGATCCTCAACCAAGCGAATGCTGCGTGGGCCCCTATGGCAGTTTAGACTATCTAAACTACATTCCGATTGTGGCCGCCGACAACGCTGACCTGTACGAAGTAGACCCGTTGGCGCCAGCCACAGAACCGATTCGCGTGATTGGCTCTAACAACGCGTATGATATTGGTTAGCTAAATAGTCGTGATTTCCAGAATCGTCGCGAAAGCTTGTATTTGGCGGCGTTGGATCTAAGCTTGGAACGATTCGCCTTCGGTCCTCAGTTTTTTGCCACTCAGCAATTGGCTTACGAACATTTGGGACGCTTGCTTCCGGGCGGTGATCCGGCAACAGGTCGGCCATCTCACCTGACGCTGGCACCTGGTCCCGACGGCAATGTGGTGTCTCCAGGTGAAACAGCCAACAGCGTTGCTCCGGACGGACAGTCGGTAGATTCGTTTACGGGACCAGGACCGTTTGAAGGGACCGGCTTTGGCGTCAGTCGACTTTTCGCCACCGGCGGCGCCTTACTACTTCAGTTTGCCAATCAAACGGTTTTCGAATTTTCCGGTCCGTTTGAAGGCACCTACAGTCAATCCGATGCCACGCTGCAATTGGTTCAGCCGCTGTTACAAGGAGGTGGACGAGCCGTTACGTTGGAACCACTGACTCAAACCGAACGCAATCTGCTATACGAAGTCCGTTCCTACGCTCGCTTTCAACGTGAATTCTACGCAGGAATTGCCACTGGCGATCGACTCACCCAAGGTGCTCGACTAGAAGCCAGTCAAAACGCCGACGAAGATGACGACGGCGTGCGACCTCGAATTGGTTTGCTGCCGCTGATTGAACAACTCCAAGTCTTACGTAATGAAGTGCGCAACTTGGAGCTACTGGAAGCGCATCTCAGACGGTTTGAAGCATTACAGAAGGCAGAAGAGGTTTCGCTGATTCAGCTGGACCAAGTGCGTCAAGACGTGGCACAAGCACAGGCTCGGGTCATCCGAGCTCGACGCCGTTACTTCGCTAACTTTGATCGTTTTAAAATTCAGTTGGGCCTACCAACCAACTTGCCGCTGGTCTTGGATCCTTCCGTGCTGGCTCAATTCCAGCTAGATCCTGAAACCTGTGAACTGCCCAAGCTGGCTGCCGAACTCCAAGACCTGAACCTGTCCGCCGCAACTGCTGAAGACATCGCTTTGGAAAACCGGCTGGACCTGATGAATCAGCGAGCGGCTCTGGTGGATTATTGGCGAAAGATCCGAGTGGCTGCGAATGGCCTCATGGGAGTCTTAGACGTTCAGTACGAAGGATCTTGGCTAACTCCCGATCCAAACGTTACCAGTCGCCCATTTGACTTTGACGGCCGACGGTCGGCACATCGGATTCGCTTGAATGGCGAACTGCCGTTGGTGCGCATTCGCGAACGCAACATTTATCGCGGTACGCTCATTGAATACCAACAAGCTCGGCGACGACTCATGTTGGCCGAAGATACCGTTCGACTGGAAGTTCGCAACAGTTTGCGAGAATTCATGGCGGCGCGTGAAACCTTTGCCATTCAATACAAGGCCGTGCAATTGGCCTGTCAACGAGTGGATCAGACACGTAAGCTACTGGACCTTCCTCCTAGACCGGGCGAAGCACGTGAACTGGGCACCAATTCAGCTCGTAACTTACTGGAATCGCAACAAGATCTGGTAGACGCTCAGAATGATTTGGTGCAAGCCTGGGTCGACTGTCTGATTGCCCGAATTCGCCTGCAACGAGACCTAGGGATCTTAGACGTCAACTCGGTCGACGCCATTGGGCTGACCGGCTTTACGCTAGACGGATTCACGCCGCCCGCCAACGATGGCTTGCTGCTGGGGAATCCCGAATTTCAAAATCCTGAATTCGACAACCTCGTGACCGTCGTGACAGCAGATCCATCCAGCACGCCCCCGATCGACCCGCCTGTGCCAGTTGATATTCCGGGAGTAGGGAGCAGGGAGTAGGGACTGACTAGCTCAGGTAAATGCCTGTTGCTTGCCCATCGGCTTGCTGAGCGGCCACGGCTTGATCTATCAAGAAGTTGACGGTGGAATGCCAGTCCGTTTCTTGACGACCGTAATAGCCGACGGCAATTTCCAATAGAGCGCCGGCAAAATGGACTGCCCAACGCGACTGCCAAGCGGTTGGCACTTGAGCAAAATAGCGAGCCACCAGCGTGTTGATTCGGTGGTTGGTCAGCGTGGTTTCGACTCTCTGCCGTTGGCCGAAGGCCAAGACACGAGCGGCCAGCATGGCGACATCAATAACGGGATCGGCCATCGAAAAAGAATCGCAATCAATAAACGTTATTTGCGATTCGTCCAAATAAATGTGCTCCAACTTTAAGTCGCGATGCGTAGCCGCCAGCGCACTCGCCGGATATCGAATCCACGCTTCCAGTTGATGGATTTCGGGCAGCCGGTCCGAACCGATTCGCTTGAGTTGCTTCAACGACCGCTGCAAACAAGCCGCCTGGTCTGGACTCGCATGGACGGGATCGATTCGCACGGAACTGGTAGCCAAGTTTGCCAACGTGTCGGTGGTTCGCTCTAACGCATCCAGGCCGTGACTACGCTGCAGCTCTGTTTCTAACGTGTTGCCAGTGGCGCTGGCCAAGACCATGGCTGCAAACTCGGGCCAACCGCAAATAGGTCGCGAACATCGCAACCCCAAATCCTTGGTCTGCCGATCCAACTGATGCAAGAAGGCGAAGGCGGCTTCACTTTCTTCGGCCGAAGAATAAACCTTAGCGTACACGGCATGGTCACCACCGCTTGCGGTTTGCTCCAGCGAATAACGTAACACGGCGTTCAAGCCAGACCGATAACGAACGCATTCACTCGTGACGGGCTGTTCCCGCCAGCGCGAATCATGCTGTTTTTCCGCCAGCTGCTGCTGGGCGTACTCTGGCAGTTGTGGATAGATCCGAGCCAACCCAGGTAGTCGACGGTCGATCGGAAATATCTGCACTAGCATGTTCATAAACGGAATGGCAAAGACACGTGGAAGACCAGGACCGCAGGCGGACAACAGATCGCTCCACGAATCGTCTTTGATCATCTTGGCCACAATCTGTTCCGCAGATTTAGTGGCGTGAATACAGCCTGTGACCGTTAGTGTTCGTTCCACCAATTGGCTGGCATCTGACACATCCACGGCATATTGCACCACCATTCTTGCACCGCTACGCAAGCGAATTCTATCCACTCGACAACGCCGAATTCGGGTGTTTGGATCAACCATTTCCCAATACGATTCGAACCACGTCTGCATGGCGTCCACATCCTGCGCCAAGGCAACGGCTGCTTCGAACGAAAGTTCTTCTTGAGTGCGCATCAATGAAAACTCGCAATCTTGTGGATGGTCGCAAATCATTAACCCAGGTGAAACAAGCACGCAACGGTTGCGTTGATTCACACTTAAGACTTTGTTACGAATGCCGCAAGGCTTCTACGGGCTCCATCCGAGCCGCTTTGCGAGCAGGATAGACACCAAACAGAACACCCACGCTGGCAGAAATTCCCAGTGACATGATCATGGCACTCGGCGTGACAATGGTTACCATTTCTGAAAGCTGAGTGACAATCTGCGGAATCAGCCAACCTAAGATCAGACCGGCAATGCCGCCCAGCGTAGAAAGTGACGCGCTTTCCACCAGAAACTGAATCACGATATCTTGTCGCTTGGCCCCTAACGCTCGCCGAATACCGATCTCTCTTGTTCGCTCTGTCACCGATGCCAACATGATATTCATGATGCCAATACCGCCCACCAATAGTGAAATTCCGGCAATGGATCCCAAAACCGCATTGAAGACGCGTTTGGTTCGTTCCGTTTCTTTCAGCAACTCAAACGGAACATACAACTGATAGTCTAAATTCGCATGCCGACGGTCTAGGTAGTTTCGAACCATGGCAGCCACCTGCGGCATGGTGTCTACGTCTTGAACTTGCAAACTTAGTTGGTGAATGTCAACTCGTTCATAACGCTTTCCGGCGCTGTCTTCAATGCGGACAATATGTTCGAATCTCGCCTTGGCGGTGGGGAAGGGCATAAAGATCGCTTCACTGGGATCGACTTGCCCTTGTTGTTGCAGCGAAGCTTTCAGCACACCGGCTACTAAGTAATGCCCCGAACTGTGCTTTATCTCCTTGCCTACCGGATCGCTGACACCAAACAATTCTCTGGCTACTCGATCTCCCAAAACAACTACGTTGGCGCTTTGTTCGACATCCAACCACGACAAGAACCGACCCTTGGCCAGTTGCAAGCGGTGCACCGTCTGGAACGCGGGCGTGGTTCCTACCACAAGTCCTTCCACTTCTCGATCATCAAACCAAAAATCTTTTTCAATTTCATAAGTAGGCGCCACCTCCGCAATACCAGCCAGTTGCGAAAAGTGCAGTTCGTCACTGGTAGTCAGTCCAAAGGCTTGGACGTCACTGCCCGCCTGAGTTTCCGGAGGCAAACTGGACCGAAGAATGATTCGGTCCGGCCCCATGCGTAATAGGCGTTGCTGAGCGTCATAGCTGGCACCTTCGCCAATCGCCAACATCGAAACAACCGAGCCTACTCCAAAGACGACTCCTAATATGGTCAGTACCGAACGTAGCTTATGCAGCAACAAACTCTGCACGGCCACTCGGATCAGATGTACCATGCTCATGCGTCTGGCCCTTCCACAGCTGAAGGCGAAACCACAACCTGATCACCAGCAGACAAACCGGATACCACTTGCACCATATCATCATTGGCTTTTCCAAGTTCCAGCAATCGCTTGGTGGGGATGCGACGCTGATTCAAACAGTAGCAGTAAGTTTCTGTTTCGGTCCGAACGACCGCTTCCACAGGAATGGTTAGCACATTGGCAACTTCGTCTACCAGAATGCTGACCTTGACGTTCATGCCTGGTCGCAGACCTTCGACATCACTGGTCAGTTCAATGGTGGCCGGATAGAAATTGACAGTACTCTTTCGCCAACTTTGCAGGTCAGGCAACGCCGAAACGTCCAGTGTCTTGCCGGGCAACTTGCGATCCTTCAGGGCTTCCACCTTAATGGACGCGGTCGTTCCAGGAGTGACCAAATGGACCATCGCTTCATGAATACTGGCCTGTACTTGCAATGAATCGGTAGCCGGAATGGTAAAGACATGCTGTTGCTGCCGAATCAAGGCACCCTGTTTCACCACGGTGTCATCTTCATCATCCGCCATGGGATACAAGACCACTCCATCTTGTGGAGCCCGCAATTGACACTTGGTAATTTGGTCTTCCAAATGCTGCAACTTGGCCATTTCAAGTTCTTCCGTCGCTCGTTGAGCTTCCAGTTTATTGGTCACTTGCTCTAGCGTGACTTCGGCCAATTGGGTGCTGGTTGCCAGTTCGCGTTCGGCTTGCGCAATTTTGGATTCGAAGTCTTGCTTGGTTCGCACGTAGGTGAACTCTTCCAGCAGTCGCTTTTTTTCTTGAGCCAACTGCAGCGCTACTTCGCAACGTGTCAGCACCAGCTTATCTGCGTCAAATTGCCCTTGGCTAAGATATCCTTGGGCTTTCAGATCCATAGAATATTGAATCCGATCTTTGGCTCGTTCCAATTCTTCTTGTGCCAGCGTGATTTCGCTTTCAATGGTCCGTTGTTCTTGTGGATAATCTCCATCCAGATATTTTTTCAGGTCCAGTCGAGCAAACTTCAAAGCTAGTTCAGCGGCTTTCGTGCGATCATCCGCCAGGCTTTTGGCAACTTGGACTTCTTCAATTGCCTGTGCCGTCGCGGCCTTCGCTTGCTGCACCGCCACGCGTTGTTGCATCATTGCAGTCTTCAAGTGCGACGAATCGAGTTCCACCACAACATCACCTTGCGTCACAGCGGAACCTCGCGCCAACAAGCGAATAATCCCCACTTGGCCTTCCACTTCCGAATGCACATCTACCGTACTGGCGCTCTCCAACATGCCGCTGGCACGCACTTTCACTTCCAGGTCGTCAAGTTCCACGGTATGTGTCAGATAGTTGTCAGCCGATCCGGTGGGCAAGTAATCAGCCAACCACTCTGGCTGCGTCTTATAGATACCCAACGCCGCGATGCCAACGGCGATCAACACTAGCAACAGCCAAGGCGACCGACGTCGCTTGCCAGGTTGAATTTTGACCACTGGACGCGATTCTAATTTTCTGGATTCCGATCGAACAGTTGTACTCACTTCAATAAACCTTTGCACATTCAAAGTAATCTATCCATTCCAACGCATCATAGCTGCCGTTCCATGCCTAGCATTCCACGAAACCCACTTCCTGACCAACCTGGAAGATCTCGGCTGGCTTTCCCCAGCGAATGATTCGCCCGTGTTGTAAAACCAGCACGCGGTCGGCATCCTGGGCCGCGTTCAAGTCGTGCGTGATAACGATACTGGTTCGGTCTTGCAAAAACGCTTGCAGTTGTTGATTCACAGCAGATTCGCTGGCAGTATCCAGTCCGGTCATGGGTTCGTCCATGATCAGGATCGGGCTGTTGCGAATGATGGCCCGAGCGATCGCGAGTCGCCGTTGCTGTCCCCCGGAAAGGGTCGAACCCTTGGAGCCGACAACCGTATCGTAGCCGTCAGGAAGACGCTGGATAAATTCATCTGCATGGGTCATCTGTGCGGCACGGATGACATCTTCGCGGCTGGCGTCTAGTTTTCCATACGCAATATTGTCGTGAATCGTCGAACCCATTAGCAACGAATCTTGCAACACCGTGCTGAACTGACTTCGCAGCGAATCTAGCTTGTAGTCCCGCAGATCTCGACCGTCCAGCAATACCGCACCCGACGAAGGATCGTAGAGCCGCAACATCAAACCCATGATGGTCGATTTACCCGCGCCCGAAGCCCCAATCACGGCAATGCGTTCGCCCGGTTCAATACAAAACGAAATTTGATCCAACACGTTGCCGTCATCATTATAGGAAAAGGCTACTTGCTGAAACTCAATTCGCCCTTGCACGCCAGCGGCGGACACCGCATTTGGCCGTTCGACAATATCTTGGTCCACGGATAAGATTTCTGAAATGCGTTCGATGCTGACTTGCAACTGAGAAAGCCGCACAATCTGTTTCACCATCCGCCGAATGGGACGGTACATGCCGTGCAAGTAAGACGAAAAGACTAAAATGGAACCGGGCGTCATTTCGTTCTTCAGCACCAGCAACGAACCATACGCCACTACCGCTGCCGTCCCTAACGCGCTGGTGACCTCGACTGCTCGAGCCGCCGCGCTTTCAATCCTGGCGTTCTTCAGAGCCACTGACAAGTACTTGTCGTTATCCTTGTCGAATCGCTTCTGTTCGTGCTGTTCGCGTCCAAAGGCCTGCACTAAATGGACGGCGCCCAGTACTTCGCTAATCCGCGAAGAAATGGCTTCTTGCTTCTTGCGTTGCGAACGCTGCGCGGTTCGAGCCTGCCGGTGCAGCAACCCAATCGTCACTACCAGCACCGGAAACGTTGCTAACACCAGTAACGTCATCTTGACGTGCACCAAGAACATTACGCTAAACGAAGCCAGAATGATCAACCCATGCGACGCCATCGATAGCGCGGAATCAGACAAGAAACTTTTAACCGTCGACGTATCACCACTGATCTTGGTCAGCATTTCGCCCATGCGACTTTGCGAATGAAAGCGTAGCGAAAGACGTTGAAGATGGTTAAACAAACGAGTGCGTAAGAGAAACGCAACCTGATTGCCAAAGCGAGACATTTGATACGATTCCGCGAATGCAAACGTCCCTTTGAGTATTGCCACTAAGACTAAGCAGGCTGAAATGCCAACTACCGCTTCCGTTTTCTGGTGCTCAAGGACACCTTTTGCAAACGACAGCCATTCCGGCACCGGTTTCTCAAGCAGCACATAATCAAAGATGATCTTCAGCGGCCAAGGTCGCAAAACTTCGGTCATTGCCAGACCGATGGTAGCCAAGACAGCCAGTAACACGCTCCACTTGGATGCACGCAATTGCTGCCGAATCAATATCCAAAACGCGAGGTTCTTGTGGCGTGGTTTGCCCATCATGCACCTTGATTGTTCAAAAGTGTTTCGCAAAGCTGAATCAGTGGTAAGGTGGTTTCTTGACGCTCTGGCATGATCGAACTGATGTAGATATGACGCACCAGTGTCAGAGTGCGATAGACTTGAATTGCCGCACGATGCTGTTCGCCGGCTAATTCACAGTATCGATCCACTAAGACCTGTTCGACCTCGGCCAATGATTGCCAATCGCCGGTTTCGCGCAAACTTTGTTCGGCCACGTGCCCCAAGAAATTTCCGATATCCAGCGCCGGATTTCCCATGCAAGCCAAATCAAAATCCAGCAGGTAGACTTGGCTACCGTTCAAGATCACTTGGTCCTGATAGAAGTCTCGATGAATAGGCCGCACTTCTTGCTGGTCAATCGTCCGAGCCAGCCGTTCACTTTCAAGCAAGATACCTTGCAATCGATCACGATATTTTGGAAATGGCAGTGCCACCAAGGGCACTCGTTCCTGCAAAATCTGTAACTCGCGCTGCATCGTGTGCGACGTTTCCCAAACCAAATCGGACGTATGCAGTTTGTAGGCAGCTTCGGCGATGCGTCGGGCAACGGATGTGGCGTGTGGCGCGAACATCAATTCCGTAGACACGGTTCCGGGCACTTTGCGTTGCAACCACATTTGCAACTTGCCAACCGTGGCGACCGGTTCGGGGACCGAAATTCGATCGGCCGCCGGCATGGCGAATCCCACATCCCACAACGCTTCTAAGCGTCGAAACCCTGATTTCCCAAACCGTTTGGCTCGAATCTTCCCGATCATCGTCAGCTTGGACCAACCGCCGTCAACGCGGCGCACCACGGCATCATATTCCAACACACACCGCCGACCGGGTTTGTGTCGCACCACTTCTACTCGGTCCAATTCACACTGCAGCCGATCATCGTCGCTCCATTTAGCCAACTTCCGCTGCAGCTGAGCTGCAGCAAAGGCAGGATCGAGTGCCAGCGGCAACGTGGCCAAAGAATCGTCAGACGCCGCGTTAAACGGATCTAAGACAAGACAACTCATGCTTTCACCTGCACATCACACACCGCGTCCCAAATCTTGGTCAACTGATCCACTTGCCGGACCACGGAAAACCGCTGAACCGCTTGATGTCTAGCTGCCGCAGCGAACTGTTGCCGCAACGCTTGGTCTTGCAACACTTGTTGCAATCGATCGGCCAGCGAGTCTGCATTTTCAGACGGTACTACGAATCCGGTTTCCCCATGTCGGACCAATTCGGCCACACCGCCAACGTCGGTCGCCACCACCGGGACTCCACAGGCAGCCGCTTCCATCAAGCTGACCGGCATCCCTTCGCTGGTACTACTAAGCACGCCCACGGTCGCTCGCTTCCATTGCTGGACAACTTGATGCTGAGTCAGTGTGCCGGCAAACGTGACGTTATTCTCTAAACACAAGGCGTGTCGTTGTAATTCCAGATCCTGGCGACAGCGTCCGTCTCCGACGATGACGCATTGAAAGTCCACACGACGTCGCATTAGCTTTTCACAGGCGGTCAACAATAGTGACAAGTTCTTGACAGGTGACATGCGCGCGACACAAACAATGGTCGGCACAGCGGGACGTCGTTCGCCGGGACAGAAAAGTTCCGTATTGATTCCGCAAGGCACAATTTGCAATTTTCGCCTATCCACTCGGAATTGCTGGACCAAGTGATCTGCATTGGCGTCTGACACCGTCACGATGGCTGCCGCTGTTGCCGCACGACCGCTCAAATCAGCCGGCGGTTTGCGATAGATGTCATAGCCGTGTGCGGTAAATGTCACAGGAACGTCGGTCCCTGCAGTCAACTGCAAGGCCACTTCGGTCGGCTTGGTGGCAAAATGAGCATGGACAATATCGGGCTGAAAGCGTTGCAGCAATTGGGTCCATGTAGACGAATCATAGAAGGTTCGTTCGCTCAAGTCCCATTCGTCAAACGCAGCGTGCTTGACGGTTTCGGTCGGTTCGTTTAGCGAACAGATCTGTACCTCGACATGGCGTCGCAATAGTTCCACCACCTCTTCCAAAATGAACGTTTCCGAAATTTTAGGAAACTGATTCACCACATATAACAAGCGTTGCACACTCATCGCAGGACCCTTTCCAATGTTGCTGCCTCTTGAACCTGGGCATCAGACGATCTTGCTACACCACGTACCAGCTGCACAACGCGTTCTGCATTGCGTTTCCACGTGTATTCATTACGAACTTCTGCGGCCGCTTGACTGCCAAGTTTCTGACGCAAATCTGGCCGAGCCAACAAGCGGCGACACGCAGCGGACAGCTGTTGATGATCTTCCGCTGGATACAACAAGCCGTTTTCTTCGTGCCGAACCACCGCTTCGATTTGCCCGAGCGATGGCGCCACAACAGGCACGCCGCAAGCCATATACTCGAACAGTTTCAACGGCGAAAAATAAAATTCGTGACTCAAATTTGGATACGGCGCCAAGGCAATATCAAACTGGCGAACCAGATGTGGAATCTGCACATGAGTGACATGGCCCGTCAGAACCGCATGATCTTCCACTCCATACGCCTGCAATTGTCTAACCAGTTCCTTTCGATACGGACCTTCGCCCACAATCACCAACTGCAGCGACGGAAATTCGGGCAGCAGATCAGCCAACAGCTTTGGCAATGATTCCACTCCATGCCACGGCTTCAACCCGCCTACAAATCCCAACGTTGGACCGTTTCGCAAACCCCAGTGTTGCTTGGCATCCCAGCCGTTGCGTTCGGGATGAAACAGTTCGATATCCACACCGTTCGGCACCACATGCACTCGTTCCGCATCGACTCCTACCGAGATGGCATAGTTGCGCACTTGGTGACTGACGGTGACCACCACGTCCGCATGCTGTAACGTCCAGTGTTCTGCATGACGAGCCAACGCGTCCAAGGAAGAACCTCGATAAACCGCTTGTTCATTCGCCAGTGGCGCGTTCAATTCCACAACCAATGGTCGATCAATGGCCTTGGCAAGTGCTACGCCAGCAGTCGAAAACAACGAACACCGTTCGTAAATAAAATCAGGCGGATGGCTGTCAAACTTGCGAATCAAGCGTTTGATAAGCTGCTGATTGTACAACAACCGTCGAACTTGGCCTGACAAGGCCGTGTCACCAGCATCCACCCCAGAAACATATTCCTTGATGACCAGTGCCGTTTCCTTGACGCCATCATGGGGCGGAATATGCAGTAGCTGACCAGCCGGCTCGACCGGTATTTCCCAAGGAGATTTGGTCAACATGGGTGCCGTCAGCACTACCTGATGCCCCAGTTGTTCCAGCGCCTTGACCATGCTCCGCACGTGCACCGCGCCGCCTTTACCTCCCAACACCGGAATACCAATATCCGCACAGATGTACAGCGTTTTCATAGCTGGGTCTCGCTTTCCGTTCGACAGGCAGCGATGGCCAGCGGTTGCGTGGTTCCCGTAAAATGATCTGCAGACTTATCGCCACGGGGACGATCCAACAGGTTGGCAACCAACGTCGGCAGCTGTTCTAAACCCGTGAGATTCAGATGCTGCCGAGCAGACTGAGGCGGTCGAGTTCGCGGGGTTGCTAACCATTCGGATATCGCTTGCGGAGACAGTGAATTCGGATGCAGCATGTCTAACAATTCCAGCGATTGAAGTCGTTCGGCTCGAATCAATTGTTCACGTCGCGGGGTTACTCGAGGAATCACCAGAGCGTCTTTTTGGAAGGCCAGCAATTCGCAAACGGTGTTGTATCCACCCATCGAAATAACTCGATCAGCTCGCCGAATCAAGGCTTCCGGTTGGTCAAGAAAATCGATCACTCGCAACTGCGGATGATGCAGCGTCACCGCATGTAGATGGTCTCGCAATGGTTCCGGCATATAAGGCCCGGTCACCACAACTCCGGTCATGTCCTGCGGAAACTTGCACCTAGCGAATGTCGAGGCAACATGCGCGCCGTCTTCTCCACCGCCCACCATGCACAAGGCAATTCGACCAGGGATGTCATCAAACGCATTTTGAGTCAGCTCTTTCGTTCCTTCACCCAACTGCGGAACCGAACGATCCAAATAGCCGGTGTAGACCATTTTGCGTTGGACGTGATTCGGCAAGTTGTATTCGCGTCCGGCATCGTAAAACGCTTGGTCGCCATAGACCCAAACTTCGTCATAGTAATCCCGGATCGCTCGATCGCATGCATTGATTTCCCAATCCATTTTTGCCTGTTCAGGATCGTCCAAGATGTCTCGTAGCCCTAGAACGCACCGAGCATACGTTTGCTTTCGCAGAGCCTTCAGTGCAGGTTCCAATTCACCGT
>JAGQOZ010000115.1:8443-13224 GCA_020426955.1 Planctomycetales bacterium | reverse complement strand
AGCATTCAATCACCAGTGGTATCCAACTAAATTCGGGCCGATTGAACGTCCATAGTGACTTGGAAACCAGTTCGCTGGTACTGGAGAATGAGTCCAACCTACTTCTTCAAGCACCCTTGACCGTCACCGACTTCATGGATTTGCGAAATGGAAACGTGGATGCCAGCCGAGGCAGTATTCGTGGAGTTCAAGCGATTCAGAAGACCACTCCGGGCCACGTGAATATCTACGGCCTTGGCTCTGACTTTGCGGGCGAATTGAATCTTCACGAAGGCAGTGTGAATATCTTTGGAACGCAAGCAATTGGTTCGGGCACAATCAACGTCCTGAGTTCGAACGTGCTACTAAACGTTCAGGCCGACGATCAACTAGCGAATGCAACCGTTCGGCTGAACAATGCCCAATTAAACTCGCAAGGAACTGCCGTGTTTCAAGCCGCGGCGTTTGGCGGCACTTTGGATTTAGGCGATCAAGGTTCCGTCCTCACACCAGCTCAATCGATGCGACTGGCTGGACCCGTTGTTGGCGGTGATCTAGATCTGCGTACGACGGAGCTCGCGTCCCATTTGATTCTTTCGTCCCCTGGAGTTGCGTATACGGGACGCACACGAATTCACGGCGGAATTCAACTGGCTACGTTGTCGTTGGAAGAACAGGCGTCGCTCATTTCGACATCGGGTATTGAACTCGATCGGGCGACGTTGGAACTGCACGCGGGCGCAACCAACCGCAATCGAATTGGCGATGCGATTCCCATTACGATGTCCAGCAGCCGTCTGGAAGTCTTTGGTGGAGACGAACGAATCGGACACATAAGCGCTGTAGCAGGTCGCAATCAGGTAGTGTCGACGAGCTCCCAAGTGCGCATCCAGTCACTGGAAATCGACACGGCTTCTACCATGCAGTTCCAATTCGATTCACCGCAAGGGCTGCGAATTTCCAATTGGTCTAACACCCCGTTCTTGGGTTCGCATGTCGTTACGTTCACCGACCAGCTTCGGTTTGGCAAATATGATCAGGTGGAAGGCATCTTGCCACTAGCGGATGAAACAATGAACACCGGTGAAGCTTCTTCATGGAATACGACGGATCACGTCGGAGTGCGATCGGCGGTGGTCTCCAATTCTGTGACGGTCGAATCGATGACTATGATCAACGACATTGATCCAGCCAACGTGACAATCAACGACCAAGCGGTTTTAACGATTGAATCGGGTGGCGTGATACTTAGTTCCAGCGGTCGCCTGGAAGGCCCGGGACGAATCACAGCAGGTGGTGCGGGGCCAACGGGAACGCTTTGGTTTCACACTGAAGCCAACGATTCGGCATCTGTCCTAGTCAATATTTCAGACCACCCTGGCCAAGACGGCTTGTTTGATCCAGTGACGTTAGGACCACTGGACGCGGATAACCGACCTGTCAGCGTTGTCTTTTCCGGCGGCTACGTGGAACTTTATGGAGCAAATTCGTACAGCGGCCAAACCCATATATTTGGTGCCGACGTAATGATTCGGACGCCGTCGGCATTGGCCAATAGTCCGCTTGCCATCCGCGGAGGTTCGCTATCCAGCGAAGCGGTCCCAGACGTACAGTTCCAACTGCCAACGGTTCGCTTGACGGACGGAACGCTAGCCGGTGACTTTCTTGTAACGGAAGAATTCTGGATCGACTCTGGTGTTCAGCGAGGAAATATCGAAGGGCCACGGATCACCAAAGCAAGTGATGGCCTAGCGGTTCTGTACGGCGTACAAAATTTTACGGGAACGTTAGACGTTCAAGAAGGGATGCTGCGTTTGATGCAACCGCTTACGGAAGCGAACGTGGTGGTGCATACGGGCGCGAGACTAGAAGTGAATCGTAGTGTTCCCGACAAGTTGACATTGGCTGGTGGCAGTCTTGTGCCTATCTTCGGTAGCGGCACGATGGAAGCTTCGATGCAAAGTCAACTGGTTGTTACACAGGATTCGACGATTGGCGGATTTTGGCACAATGACGGGTTCTTGTCACAAGGTTCGGTCCAAATCGAAAGTGGCGTCACGCTGGCATTGGAAGGGATTGCCGATTCGAAACTTACGAATCTAGATCTCCAGAACGGCTCGAAGTTGTCACTCATGCAGAACGGAACAACGATGATTGAAGGCCACTTACAAGTAGGAGGTGTCGCAGGTATTGAAATTGCCGAATCGGCCAACTTGATTGTGGGCAACAACGCTCGGCTTGTCGCTCAAACGCCGGATTCTCGACTGCATATTGACTTTGCCCAAGGCCTGGCGCCGGTGAAGTTTCGCAATTATGTCGCTGGCCCAGGAACTTCGCTGGCTATGTTGGTAAACGGCGAAAAAATTCCCTTCGTTGTGGAAGGCGCCGGATCGACGCTCGAGGGCAGCGGGCAGTTTCAACAGCCCGTGCAACTGTTGGCTGGCGGGACCATTTCGCCAGGCGATCAAGGAACAGACAACTCGATAGGACACTTGCGAGTTGCAGGCAATCTGGATTCCCAAGCCAACTCGACGTGGTTGATCGAAATGCGAAATGCCGTGGGCGCTCCCGGAGTTGATTGGGACGCGGTAACCGTGGATGGTCAGATCAGCGTCTCGACATCGCCACCACCTACATTTGTCTTTCAAGCAACGGAAGCGAACGGAATCCAGTTTGATCCTCGACAGCCTTATCGGTGGCAGTTTGCGAACGGGAATACGAACCACACTGGCACACTCAACGCCAACATTGTCACCGCTGGGTTTTCCGCAGCAACCTTGCCGTTTGGAGCAGCATTCTCCGTCATCAGCGAACCGAACGGACTGTACTTGGTTTACCAAGTCTTGCTGGGTGACTTCAGTGGCAACGGTGTGCTGGATGTAGCGGACATTGACCAGCTGAATCAGCAGATTCGCAGCGGGCAAATGGACCTCGCATATGACTTAACCAATGACGGCCTTGTCAACGCAGCAGACCGCGTTGATTGGGTACGCAACCTCGGCAACACCTATTTCGGCGACGCCAACTTTGACGGAGAATTCAATTCGTCTGACTTGGTCCAGATCTTTACCGCCAACACCTACGAACAAGGGCTCGCCACCTGGGCCACAGGCGATTGGAACGGCGACGGCCGGTTCACGTCGGCAGATTTGGTTGCCGCATTCCAAGACGGCGGTTTTGAGTTGGGGCCACGGACCGCACTTCAAGCCGTTCCAGAACCAAGTTCATTGCTCTTATGGCTACCGCTGGTGCTATGTCTATCGAAACTTCGATTGTACGTTTGCCAACGGTAAATCTGTTCCATCTGTGCAACGCGTCCTCTCGGCCTCAGGGCCGAACAAGTCGGATCTGTGATAGCTCACAAGTTCGAAGTTACCTGCCTGACCATTGCTGCAATAGCGCCACGCTTGTACGCCTCAACCGTTGTCGCGTGGCGATCGGATTGCCATTAGAATGTTTTGGAAGCGTAAATAGAACTTAAAGCTATTTGCGGAAAGTTGACCACGGGTACAGGAGCCGTCACGTATGATTCGATCTTTCACCACTCATCGTCGTCGTTTTCTTCAGGCTAGTATGCAAAGTGCCGCGGCGTTGACGGCCGCTCCGTGGTTCGTGCCCAGCACTGCGCTCGGAAAAGATGGTGCGGTGGCACCCAGTGAACGAATCACGCTGGGCGTCATCGGCATTGGGCCTCGTTGCCGCTACGTCCTAGGCGGCATGCTCACTCACCAAGACGTTCAGTGTGTGGCGATTGCCGACGTGCAGTCCAGTCGCCGGAACGAAGGCAAGAAACTGGTAGATCAACATTATGGCAATCAGGACTGTCAGCTGACGAGCGATTTCCGAGAGATCCTGGATCGCAAGGATATTGACGCCGTATTGATTGCCACGGGCGATCGTTGGCATGCGCCGGCGTCCATCTTGGCGGCCGAAGCTGGTAAGGACGTCTATAGCGAAAAGCCGTGCGGATTGACCATTGCCAATTGCCAACAGCTGGCCGATACCATCGAACGAACGGGACGCATTTTCCAAGCGGGAACGCAGCGGCGCAGTGTTCCCAATTTCCAACAGGCCGTCCAACTGGCGCACAGCGGCACCTTGGGCAAGATCCACACGCTGCACGCCACCGTTTACATACCGGAAATCAAAACGTCTTGGCTGCCTGGTCAACCGACTCCGGATCCACAAATCTGCGATTGGAATATGTGGCTGGGCCCGGCGCCGTGGCGACCGTACAACGAAGCGTACGTGCACGGCGGTTGGCGAGGCTACTATGACTTTGATTCCGGAGCGCGTTTGCTGGACTGGGGCGCGCACACGATTGATTTGTGTCAGTGGGCCAATCAAGCGGACGATACGATGCCCGTGGAATTCGAACCGCACGAAACCAACGTCACGGCCATGTATGCCAACGGCGTGAAGTTGATGATTCACTTTCTGGAAACGCCATTCGGTCAGCGTCCCGGTTGGTTCCAACATTTAGGAACGTGCCCGGTTCGGTTCGAAGGAGACGAAGGTTGGGTGGAAGTGGGCGATAGCGGCGGAATTGAAGTTCGCCCGGAATCGCTGCAAGCCAAAATCGGCGAATTGCCCCAGAAGGAATCGGGCTTGGACGTCACAGCGCACTCCAGAAACTTCCTGGATTGCATCAAGAGTCGTCAAACTACAGCGGCCAATCACGTGGTCATGCGGCGATCCCACATTGCTTGCCACGCGGCCGCCTTGTCATGGATGCTGCAACGCAAATTAGAACTTGATCCACAAACAGAAACGTTCGTCAATGATGACGAAGCCAACCGTTT
>JAGQOZ010000115.1:6975-8344 GCA_020426955.1 Planctomycetales bacterium | reverse complement strand
GTCATGGATGCTGCAACGCAAATTAGAACTTGATCCACAAACAGAAACGTTCGTCAATGATGACGAAGCCAACCGTTTAAAGTCTCGTTCCGCCAGACAATGGGCATAATCAGGCGGCGGTACGCATCTTCAGACAGAACGATCGACAGAAGGCAGTGTCCTACGAACCGCTTTTCCATGTTTCCACCAGCAAACGCAACACGTGGTTGGTGGCTTCATGTTGGCGCTGACTGCGTGACGAAGAATTCAAACGTACCGTTTCGGCCTGAACTAGGCCTACTCGCTGATCGTTACATTGGGCAATGGCAATATGGATCACGCCATCTTTTTCCGCTGGAGCGTTGGGTCCGAAGTGACCTGTCACTGCGGCTGAAAGGTTGGCTTCGATTGTGCGAACCAGCGCGTGCACGGCCATGGCGGCCGACGCTTCGGGACTTTCGGCCGAATAAGCGTGAAGCAGTTCTTCATCAATTCCCAGCCACGCTTGTTTGCTGGCTTCGCGATAGGTGACCAGCGAACCACAGAAGTATTCCGAAACACCCGGCAGGCAGCCTAGCCGAGCGGCAATGGCGCCGCAGGTACAACTTTCGGCAATAACCAATCGTTGGTTTTTCTGTCGCAGCCATTCCAATACGGTCTGTTCCACCGGAATCATTTGCTGTATCTCGCACGTTCTAAAATTGTTGCCCTACCGAAAGTGAATGGACGAATTGGCATTGCACGAATTAGTAATGGACGACGTGACGAGTCCTACCTGAATCTGCCTGACCATGCCTACACGTTTATTCGGTCCACGACGAAATCTTTTGAGCGAATCGTCAACTGGTCTGCTACGGCAATCACGGCGCAGCTGTGGATTGAACATGAACATTATTAGCGATTCTTTGGCCGATCAGGGTCGTCTGGCGAATCATCTTTGCCGTTGCGACCAGGGTCTTGGCCGCCAGGACGTTTCCAGCCAGCCAGTTTGACCAGCTCTGCCAGTTCCACAATCGATTCGACTTGCGCCTTTTCGAAAATACGCTGCCTGCGCCGTTCGACCGTGCGAAGCGAGACCCCTTCTTCGTCCGCTAGACTACGGTTAGATCTTCCGTCCAACAATGCCCAAATCATGATTCGTTCCTCAGGGGTCATGGTGGACAAACGCGTCTTGGCGTCGGACGTTCTGGCCAAATGGTCTCGATTCTTCAAATCCACGGCAAACGCTTCGGCGACGGCCTGAATCAACTCTTGTGCCGTGAACGGCTTTTGCAGCAACGTGATGGCTCCTCGACGCATGGCCAAAACAGCGACCTGAACGTCCGCAAATCCACTGATGACAATCACTGGCAAAACCGACGCACTACGGATCAGTTCGTCCTGAATCTCC
>JAGQOZ010000115.1:0-6877 GCA_020426955.1 Planctomycetales bacterium | reverse complement strand
CTCAAGGTATTTATTTATCAGCGGTGCTGTCAAGTTTTCCGGAAACAGGTCCAACGTCAGGACACCGCGATGTTGCAAATCGGTCAACACTTGCTTTCTCCAGGCTACAATTTCCGCTGCCGCGGCCTGATGATAAAGAGAAGTATGGTGACTATTGGTGTCAATTTCTAGGGGCGCAAACAATGCGTGATCTCGTAACAGAACTAACAGTGGTAGATGTCGACCATTGATACTACTTAGGTGGCGGTAAATCTGCTGCGAATTGACGTCATCAATCACATTGGTCATCAGCACCACCATCGATCGCTTGCGACAATGGGACGACAAATAAAGGAACGCGTCTTCATAGCGAGATTCCACCAGCCGAGGAAATCGATCGAACGAAGCGTGCAGCATTTGATTCATGTGACTCTTCCCGCCTTTGGGAGGCACAAACGAATGAATGCGATCTGAAAACGTAATCAAGCCAACCGAATCACCCTTCAATAAGGCAACATAGCTAAGCATTAGCATGGCATTCAAACCATGATCTAACAGGCTGATCCCATCCGTTTGATTCGTCATCATGCGCCCACAATCCATCATGAACACAATGCGTTGGCTTTGACTGGTTTGAAAATCACGGACGGTTAGTTTGTTGCGCCGAGCGGTACTGCGCCAGTCAATGTGACGGTAGTTGTCGTCTAACGTATAGTCTCGCAGTCGTTCAAAGTCGTTGTCCTGCCCTACTTGCCGAGTTCGACGGACACCTAACAAGCTGAGTCGGTTGGTCCGCGCCAACACGGTGTATTCGCTCAACTGTTTCATGTCGGGATAAACGTGGACCGTTGTCAAATTGTCAATTTGGACATAACGATCCCATAGTCCCAGCCGACTAAGGATTCGCAAATGAATTGCGTCCAGTTCGAAAGCGCCTCGCTGCAAAGCGAGTAATTCATAGTGCATGGTGGTCCGAGTTCTCGGCTGCAGCAGAAATTGGAATTCGTTTGGTTCGGCCGCCATTTCCTGTGGCACGCCGTCACGAATCCAAACTCGAGTACTACGTCGCAACAAATTGTCCACGTCCAATTCGACTCGATGCTTTTGTCGAAGTGACGCAATCCGTTGACATCGGCGTTCTACTTGAAATGCATTGCGTCTGGGCAGAGTAAACAGATCAATGGCCGCCACCACCATTACTGCCAAATCAATGGCGATCACCCACGAAATCGCGTTTTTACTGATTGTCAACAAGAACGTCAGGGCTGCGGGAACAATACATAGCATCACCAGATTTTTGCTGGGATAAATGCGTCCCCACCACGCGGCCAGCAGGAACGGCAACGTGAACAAGGCCAGCAAGGGAGCTGGGTAGTGTTGCGTGACGTGAATGACACCTTCGACTAATTCGGCCAAGCTGATCAAATCCGAGGTACCTCCACGGAGCGAACCAAGTCGGACAACACGTCATCCACTCGATAACCTTCCACATCCGCTTCGGCTGTCATGATCACGCGATGTCGCAACGCAGGCAAAACAATCTGCGCCACATCATCCGGCACCGCGTAGTCGCGACCATAAAATGCCGCCAATGTTCTCGCTCCTTGCATCAACGCAATGCCAGCTCGAGGCGAAGCACCCATATGAAATTGCGGCCATTCTCGCGTCAACCGAACAATCTGATTGATGTAATTGACCAACTTTTCGTCCACACGCACGTCGCCGTTTTCACGAGTTACCTCCAGAATCTCTGCCGGAGACGTAACGGTCTGGACATCTCGTTCCAAACGATCATTCAGATCCAGTTGTTGACTGTGCATGGTCAAGATCTGTGCTTCTTCTTCGACCGACGGATAGGACGCGTACAATTTCAGCATAAAGCGGTCCAGTTGAGCTTCCGGCAGATTGTACGTTCCTTCTGATTCGATCGGATTCTGCGTGGCCAAAACCAAGAACGGCTGGTCCATTGGATGACTCACGCCATCCACGGTAACTCGATACTCTTGCATTGTTTCCAGCAACGCCGCGTGAGTCTTGGCTGGGGAACGATTGATTTCGTCTGCCAATAGTAGCTGAGTAAACACGGGACCGGGACGAAATCGAAACTCTTGCGTCTTCATGTCAAAAATCGGTGCGCCAGTAATGTCAGACGGCATCAAGTCCGCAGTAAATTGAATTCGCCCAAACTTGCATCCCAAGACTTTGCCTAGCGTGCGAACAAACAGGGTCTTGCCCAAACCGGGCACACTCTCAATCAACACGTGGCCTCGAGAAAACAACGCCACCAACGTTCCCAAGACCAGTTCGTCTTGACCGACATAGATCTTGGAAATTTCGTCCAGCATTCGCATAAACAATTGCCGAACCGGTGTGTCCTTCGTTTCGGGTTCCGCTTCCGTGGATCTGGCCAAACCTGGCACTCGCTTCTCCGGCAAAGACGAAGTAACCGGCGCTGCTTCCACCGGTGTACTGGATTCTGGCGAAGCCGATTGGTCACTGGATGCGCCGGGCACAGGCAAATCGGCTGGCGTTTGCGGCGAATCGGCTTCAGGCGAAGGCATCTCCGCGGTCTGCACATGACTGCAAACCGGACATTTGACGGTAGAGCCCGCCAGCGAAGCGGAAATCTTCAGTTGTCGACCGCATTGAGCACAAACGAATTGGATGGTGGTTTGGTGAGATTCGTTTGGTTGATCAGAATCGTTCATTTTTTGTGGGTTCACTTCCAGCGAAAATGCAATGTTCGAATGGACGATAAATCAGGTTCGGTGGTGATCGGTTAGTTGAGCAACTTTTTGCAACGCATGTGCTTGGTTGCCAGATTTTTCGTAAAGGTCTCCGACAGCCGCCACATGTTTACCAAAGTCCGACGGAGAATCTTCAGACACGGTGGCTGGCCTGCCAAAAATTGGAAAGACGTAAAAACAATAAACTAAGCCGCAGATGGTCAAGTGAATGACAATAACATTCACGGGAAAGACGGTGAAGGCGCGGAGCCACAATGGCAAGGATTGGTCGGTGTTGCTGACCAACAAACCCCTGGGGCCACTTTCCAGGAAGACCATGCGATCTGGCGAACCACATTCGGCTACCAATTGTTCCGCCAGCCGTTGGTGGCCCGGTTCAATCAGCGGTAAATTCAACAGGAAACCGCCATTGGCCACGATAATCACTTGACATTCGCTCCACCGTTGATGCGTCAATCGAGCCGCCAGCACTTTGCCGTCGGCCACCAACAATGGTTCGTAATGGAACGGACGATATTCGTATTCTTCGTCCGCGTCTTCCCAGTTTTCTTGGTCCGCTGCAGAGGGTGCCGCATACTCTTCATACTCTTCGCCATCTTCAAATTCGGTGATTTCTGCGTCAAGCTCGGAATCGCCCGAATGCGATTCGTCGGACGCTGGGTCGGCAGTGGCTGGTTCGTCCGAATCGGCATCTTCAGAATCCGCTTCTTCCGTGGTGTCCGCGTCGTCTGTGGAAGCAGCGTCTTCAGATTCGTCCAAGCGCAATTCAAAATCGGGGCCTACCACGTCGGCCGTGACTTGGCCCACCGCAATTTCAGCCGCAACGAGATACGGAAATTCTTCGGCCGAAATCCAATCGCTCCACGGTCCTGACAGCGTTTGCACTGGTTCAAGCACGGGCAACGATCGAATGGGCATCCACATATGTTCCAACGTTTTGCCAATCAACCGACTGCGCGTCATGGCATACATACTGGCCGCCTCCGCCTGTTTTCGTAGCGCCAGCGCTTTGTCTTCAGCCGACATGGACGATGCGGCAGGCGAACCCGGTTTGAACACGCGATTCCAATAATCGACTTCGGCATTGTAGTCGCGTCCCACGATAACCAGCGTACGACCGTAGTCGTTTTCCAGCCACGATTCCAGGAATTGAGTTTCTTTGGGCGAAGGAGGTGAATCGCTATCGGGAAACCAAACGATGACGCGTTCTTTTTCCAAACGAGGCGACAGGCGGCTCCACGACGCGGTATCCCAACCTTGTTCGTCGAAGAATTTGGACAACACGCTAGTTCCGGCAATACTGCCCGACGCCGTTCCTAAACGTTGACCGTACCGAGTGATCAAGGTCTGATTGGTTTGCCGCTGGCGATACCACAGCGTGGTCAACAGCAGAATGCCCAGCGGGACAACTAGCCAGAGCCATTTCTTGGACGAACCGCCGATTTGCGTTTTGACTGCATTCATGCCATTCGTCCACCTAGTTGGAAGGCGTTCCTTGTTGTACCAGCGAATGAAATTGGTCCATCTGCTGCCACGCTTGTTCAAACTGAGTTCGATTCAAGACATGGTGGCCAAAAAAGACATCTTCAAACCGCCGCATCGTCGTACCCAACATGTTCTTCAGTTCGGAACGCTGACGCAATTCACTCAAGTACTGTCGATTCGTCTTGCCCTTACTCAAGCGAATCAAACGGCCTTGATCCAAACGCATCAACATGTAGCTGTAAAGATAGATGATGGCCTGAGAATAGTCGCCTTGTTCATAACAGTTGTTGGCTTCGCCCAATAAATCCAGTTTCTGTTTGTCCACTTGGAACGGCAACAATTCAATCCGATCTGGGTCCGCCAGAAACCGTTCTTCGTAAACCGTGTCCGCACCTTCGCCCATACTGTTTTTGAGCATCCAGCTGATGATCCACACCAAACAAAACACAAAGAACGCGCCAAGTAGCGCCCAGACCAGGAACTGTCCAACTAGCCAAAACCACGCTCCGCTCCAATTGGTTCGACGTTTACTGTTATACGTCCACTCCCAATCGTACGGCTTGGTCGGCTGTTTGGGTTTCTTGCCCACCAAGGGTTGCACCGAGTTGCTGTCGGCATCAAGCCAACCTTGATTTTCAATGGGCTCCAACACTTCGGCTTGAGCCAAGACCAGCGGCTGGGGCAACACCAGCAGACCCAGCATCGCCATCAAGAACCATTTCACGAAGGGGATCATGCCAGTTGCCCTTTCAATTCGGCCGCAGCAGCGCGAACTTTCAGTTCTACTTCCCAGCCTTCGCGACGAATGCGTAGATCCAGGTAACCGACAAAGCGAATCACGGTCGCCTGCACTGCCACAATCCACACGGACAAAGGGACAAAGAACATGACCAATGACCGATCCACTCGCCAGTTGTTGGTGGTCATTGCTTGCATAAACCAACATGTCAAAATCAACGCCAGCGACAAGATCACGCAGGCCGCCGATACCATGATGAACCTGGCGATCATGTCGGGCGTGCTGGGCCGATGCAACGATATACTCCGGCGTCGCACGGTGATCACCGGCGCTTTGCCCGACCGAATGGGATTACGTTCCAGAAAGATAATTTCATTCACAAAGGGCCGCAACATCCGGGCGAACAGCACATACAACATGGTGAAGACCAAGAACGTTATGGTTTCACTGTTCGCGGCATCGGGGCGAATGGCCAGCAGTAGGAATATTCCCAGCCCGATACCTCGTACCAGCAATTGAGACCAAGCGAATCGCAGCAGATACTTCGCCGATTCACCAAAGACCGTTTTCCAATCGGTAGGTTGACGAAACATGATTCGTCCCAAAAACACGGTGATCGGAATCGTCGCGAACGGCAGTTCCAGCACCATCAGCGTGATTAATAACGCGAGATACTGGGAAATAGTGGCGGCGGCAAATTCGTCCACCAGACACCAATTCAACAGCACCGCATTCAGCACC
Source organism: Planctomycetales bacterium (assembly GCA_020426955.1). GTDB lineage: Bacteria > Planctomycetota > Planctomycetia > Pirellulales > Pirellulaceae > JAGQOZ01. Next base: position 1,186 of record JAGQOZ010000115.1, on the reverse strand, counting down.
ATCAACGGTGCGATGACCACCGCAGAGAAAAACAGTAGATTCGGCAAATACTCTAAGGAAACTCGGAAAGCCAGATCCAACTGTTCGGGCAAGCTGCGTTCGCGAATGTAGATACGAGTTCTATCAAGTTGCACTTGCGTCGTCTCCTCGCGGGTACCCCAGCACAATGAAATAGAACATCAGTAATCCGCTGGAGAGCATCGCCACTACAGCTTTGATTTCGTAGGGAGCGGACGAAGGAGACAAAAAGCCTTCAATCAATGCCGCCAGAAAAAATAGAATCATAGCGGCGCCCATGATGGGCATCGCTTCGCTGGCGTTCTTGCGAATGGACGAAAGCCGAGTTAACCCGTCGGTCTTCATCCACGAAACGCCCAACCGCAAACCTGCGCCGGCGGACAACACAATGGCGGTCAATTCGAAGGGACCGTGCGCCGTGACAAAGTGAAAAAAGTTGGGACCGGCAGCAATGTCAGGACGAGCCATATAGCCAAAGCTGGCGCCCAGCACCGCTGCGTTGAACATGGTGATCAACACACCCGGTATGATCAGCAAGCCGCCCACAAAACAACGCAAGCCAATACCAGTGTTGTGCATAATATAGAAGCTGGCCATCAACGGATTGATGGACGCGTTGCGACCACCAATAGGATTGGCAAAACTCTCTTCCATTTGGGAAATCTGTTCGGCAGACAAGATCTCTTCTGCAAACGCAGGCCACATGGTGGGATTCGCGGCCAAAAACGCCGACAGCAGGAAGATGCCCCAAAACAGGAAAAAGGCCACCTTCACACAGCCATCACTAAAAATGCGTTTGGGGACGTCTTCCAACAAAATTCGTGACCAATTGGAATACTCAAACCCTCGACTTCGGTACAACTGATTGTGACTTCGCCCAACTAACCGATGCAGGTACTGAATGGTACTGGGTGGCAATCGATACGAATCGGCCAATGCCAAGTCCGCGCAAGCCGATCGATATAGCGTTGCGAACCTGGATACCGTGGCGGCATCCAGTTTGGCGTTCTTCGCTTCAAACACCACGCACAACCGTTCCAGCTCGAGCCACTGACCTTGACGTTTCGCCAATACATCGGCAATTTTCATGACGAAATTGGCTCCTGCGGCGCTGACGTCGCCTTGGTCTTAGTTTGAGCGGTGGTGGTGGCAAAAGGATCTTCGTCAA
>JAGQOZ010000114.1 GCA_020426955.1 Planctomycetales bacterium | reverse complement strand
GAATCGGGCTGTCCATTTGGAGCAACCCGACGTCGGAAGTGTTGACCGTTCTGGACAATGCCGTGCTGTGGGCCACCTTTGATGCGTCCGTGGCGGTTGCGGCGGTCGAATTAAATGCTATTGAAATGGCAGATTCACTGGATGCCGATCACGCCAAAGAATTGGGGCTGATCGCCAGTGCCGTTGACCAAATTGTGTTTGCCAAATTCGCCCATCGGCAGTCGACGAAGGGGCAAGAACGCGTCGGTGAAAAACCGCTGGTTTCGCGCAAACAGCTTGCCGTAATTCACGTTGACGAACTGTTTCGCACTAGCTGAGTCTGACCGGTGAGGCAGATACGACGCCCAAACCGCCCTTGTTTTGTGCTAACGACTGTTAGCATTTGCGTTTTGGCAGAGGGGACGATTGATTCGCAATATTTTGGATTGTCGGTCAGTCGAATACGTACAATCCGTATCTTCGATCCGGGCGTTGTTCAGCATTTTAACACATGGATCATATCGCCATTGGTGCGTCAACTTTATTTGACTGCATCCGCTGTCTGAAGACGATTTCCGAATAACAAACTCGTGAAATTCAAAAATCGCCAAATAAACTGGCCTGTTGGTTATCACTTTACTAGCGGTCTGTTGAAAGTCATTTATGACACGGCGTTTGTCTCGGCAGCGATTCTTGATCGAGTCGTTGGAAGTACGCGAAATGTTGGCCAGCGACTTGGTTGGCGTGCTGCAAATCAACGAATTCATGGCGGCGAACAGTGGTTCGCTGACCACGCGAATTCGAGCATTGGCGACCGAGTCTTTCGGTGACGAAGTCCTTTCGCCTGACTGGATCGAAATTGCTAACCGATCGTCCGAATCCGTATCGCTAGACGGCGTTTATCTTTCTGACAGCCTGTCGCAATGGAATAAATGGCAATTCCCGGTCGGCACCCATATTTCGCCGAACGGCTATATGGTCGTTTTCGCTTCGGGTCTGGATATTCGTTCACCGCTGCTGGACGAACAATCGGTCTTGCACACTAATTTCAAAATTGCGGCCGACGGTGAACCACTTGTGCTTCGCGACACCGACGGCCAGGTCATTCAAGAAATGGAAGCGCCGCCCGCTCAAATTCAGGACGTCAGCTATGGTGTTGATTCGTCCGGAAACTGGGGGTATCTCCGGACTGCCACACCTGGTTCGGCAAACTCGGCGGGCTACACGACCGCAATTGCACCGGTGGTGGCAAGTGTACAACGAGGCTTCTATGATTCGCCGTTTACGGTAGAACTGAATTCCACAACGCCGGGCGTCCAGATTCGTTACACTCTGGACGGCAGCGAACCAACGGCATCGCACGGGCAGATTTATGGTTCGCCGATTGCCATTAACACAACCGCGAATTTGCGCTACGCCGCGTTTGGTGACAACGCGTTGTCATCGCCTGTGGAAACGCAAACCTATCTGTTTGTGGCGGACGTTATGCAGCAACCTTACAACGTGCCGGGGTTTCCCAATGGTACCAGCACTTGGGCTGGCGGATCTGTATGGGTGCCCCAAGATCAACAGATGGACCCGGAGATTGTCAATTCGACTACGTATGCCGAGCTGATGGACGATGCTTTGTTGGCGATTCCAACGCTTAGTATTACTTCCGAACAGGCTGCGATTTTTGGAGATTCAGGATGGTATGACGGCGAAGACGTGGAATTGCCCATATCTATCGAAGTGCTGTACCCGAACAACGCCATTGCAAACCAACAGGCTTACGCCGGGATTCAATCTCATTCGCATGATCGCATCAAACGATCGCTGCGTCTGTCTTTTAAGTCCGAATTTGGCGAATCCACTTTCAAGACGGACCTGTTTCAATCAGCCCATTCGCAGATTGACAAGGTGAATTCGATTGTTTTGCGAGGTGGCAATAATCGCAGCTGGGCTCGAGTCTTCAATCCGGCGCGTACGACGTATACGATTGACGAATTTTCGCGAACTAGTCAAATGGCCATGTCCGGCTACGGCATGCCGGGTACCTTTGTCCATTTGTATATCAATGGTGTCTATTGGGGCTTGTACAATCCGGTGGCTCGCGCCGACGCTGACTGGAACGTACGGCAATTTGGTGGTGCTGAAGACGATTGGTACGTGTTCAATCACGGTGGAGCGCTCAGCGGCGATTCCAGTCGCGTGAACTATCTGAGCAATTCGCTGTTGGATAAGGACATGTCCCAGACAGCGAACTACCAAGAACTGCAACAATATGTCGACGTTCAGGCTTTCGCAGATTACATCATCTTGGCCATGTACACTTCACTGGCGGATTGGCCGGATAACAACTATTACGGTTCGCTGAAGAATGCGGGACAAGATGGACAAACACAACCGCTGCGATTCTTTGCTTGGGACAGCGAATGGTCGTGGGGTGAACGAAGCGCAAGTGATGGCCATGCGTTTATTCAAGAAGAGCTGCGAGCCAGCGCGGCGCCTGCCACCACGTTGATCACGTCCATTTGGCAGTCGGTGCGGCAGAGTCCTGAATTTATGACGTTGTTTGCCGATCGAATACATTCGCATCTGTCCGACGGCGGAGCGTTATCAAACGAAGTTGCCTTGCAACGCTGGCAGACAATCAATTCTGCGATCTACGATGCCGTCATTGCCGAATCTGCTCGCTGGGGAGATGCACTCGAATCGATCGGGCAACCCACGCGTACTCGTGATTCTGATTGGCAGCGACAATTCGACCGCATCGCTGATTTTATTTCCAACAATGATCAGCATCTGCTGGCCGCGGTTCGCACGGAAGGGTATTATCCACTGCTAGACGCTCCACAATACTCCGCACTCAGTGGAACGTTGCAGCAGCCGTTGCAGATTACGAATCCGAATCAACAAGGCGTCGTGTACTACACCTTGGACGGATCCGATCCTCGCGCCGTTGGCGGGGCGGTGAGCGCGACCGCTCGAGTTTCCCAAGGGGATGCCATTGATTTACCAGCGGGAAATACGGTGGTGCGGAGCCGAGTGTTACTCGGTGGCGTTTGGTCGGCAGTGACAGAATCTCATTACGTGTCCGTCGAACAGGTTGACCTGGCCATCACTGAACTGATGTATCATCCAAGCGAACCGTCTGCCAACGAAATCGCCGCCGGGTTTGCCGACGCTGACCTTTTTGAATTCATCGAAATCCAAAATCGCGGCGCCAACACTGTGTCATTGAAGGATTTTGCGTTTACCAGCGGAATCGAATTTGTCTTTCCTGATGCTGCCTTGGCGCCGGGTAGCTTTGCGGTGATTGCCAATGACCAAACCGCCTTTGAATTCCGCTACGGACCGAACAGCAGACTGATGGGCGAATTCGCGTCTGGCAAGCTCGACAACGGCGGCGAACAGCTGCATTTGAGCGATCCGCTGGGCCGAACCGTGGTAGCCTTGGCATACGACGACCGTTCGCTTTGGCCACAAGCGGCCGACGGCTACGGCACGTCGTTGGTCTTGGCAAACTCGGCGGCACCCATGACAAACGGTATTGATCAACACGATCAATGGCGAAATAGTCGCGAATTTGGAGGTTCGCCAGGAACGGCGGGCATGACGAGTAGTCCTGTCTTTGTGTCTCGGCTGCTGGCCGACGGAGGAAACAGTTACTTCGAATTGACCAATGCGTCCAATTCGGCGATATCGCTGGATGGCTGGTTCGTTTCGGATACGGCAGGGGATTGGGAACGTTATTCGGTGAAAGCGAACACCACAATTCCGCCACAGAGTTCGCTCGGTCTGAATGCGTCACACTTGTTACCTGGTGGCTGGACCGTCTCGAATGGCGATGGTCAGCTCTGGTTGACAACTGCTGCCAACGGGCAGCGGCAATTGATGGATCACGTTCAGTTTTCCGATACTGTGGCGGACTCGCCGTTGCTGCGTTCGCCGAGCACCACGGAGCAAATGACGCCGCAACGAGGCATCGCAACGTCCACGCAAGATTTTTCGGTTCATATTTCCGAAGTCCAGTTTCATCCGCCCGAACCGACTCCGGAAATCAAGAGCATCTATCCATTGGCTTCCGCTTCGGATTTCGAGTTTCTGCGAATTACCAATAACGGCGATTCTGTAGTCGATCTATCAGGATGGCAAATTGATGGCGAAGTCGACTTTACGTTTCCTGCCAACACGCAGTTGCTGGCCGGACAAGCGATTTTGGTGGCGGCTACGCCACAGTTGTCCGCGGAATGGAGGCAAGCCTTTCTGGAAACGTACCAACTGCCGGAGGACACGTTGCTGATCGTAGGTTGGTCGGGCGCAATGCACGATACGGAAGGTCGATTGGAACTGTCCATGCCGGTGGTTGAAGCGGCGGAAGGCGCTTCGTTCGCGACGGTTGACACTGTCATTTACGATCACCGTTGGTTCCCCGCAGCGAACGGACAAGGTCAGTTTCTGCAGCGTCAACAGCCAGCGGCAATCGGAACGACATCCGAAAGCTGGATCGCCACAGATTCGATGGCCGTCACGCTGGAGCCCGAATCGATTCGCGGAGATTTAGCTCGCACAGTCCATGAAGACGAATCGGCCGATATGGTTGGTCATGTCTTTGTGGATGGTTCGCCAGAAACGCAATTCGAATCGATCGCTCCAACCGTCGGTTGCTACGGTACGTTCCAATTGAGCAGTAATGGTGAATGGACCTATTCGCTGAACTCGAACACCACACAGTACCTGCAGGACCAAGAAGTAACCACAGATGAATTTGTGATTCGCACGCAATCGCAACGAGGTATTGCGACCATCGTCATCCAAATCAACGGTCGGAATGACGCGGCGACCTTCACCGGTGAGTTTGCGGCGGAAACCGATGAAGACGCGACCGAACCTGTTACCGGCCAGATTGTGGTTCACGATATGGATCACGATCAATCTCGGTTGGTGCCCGATTCGCTTCAAGGTGATTTGGGTACGTTTGAAATCAATATTGGCGGCGAATGGTCCTATTCGTTGAATCCATCGGCCCAATCTTTGCAAGCGAGTGACATTCGTTCGGAGACATTTGACGTCTCGTCTGTCGATGGCACGACGGCTCGCATTGTCATTACCGTTCAAGGTCGTGACGAAACGACGATTGATGACCACGGAAAACGCATTTTGTTTGTTTCAGATACCGCGACGCCGCAGGGATACGAAACAGACGTCGTACATCACTTGGAAAATGTGGGCCATGCGGTGACAGTGATTAGTGACGAATCAATAACCATGGACGCGACGTCAACTTCGGACTTGGTCTATATTTCCGAAACGGTGAGTTCCGGGCGGATCGGTAGCAAACTGACTCTGGCAACCGTGCCAATCATCGTTTCGGAAAGCTGGCTCTTTGATGATTTGCACTTGACTGGTACGGTGCCCGATGTGGACTTCGGGGTTGTGCCGAGCACGAACCATGTCAACATCACGTCACTTTCGCATGCTATCGTGTCGGGGCTGGAACTCACCGAATTCGATCTATACGCCACTCCCGGCAACGTCGGCTGGGGGCAACCGCTGGCATCCAGCATCATTTCAACGCTCAGCGACACAAACCGGCCGGTTGTTTTTGCCTACGCCACTGGCGCACCACTCTATGATGGATCGCCAGCGCCGGCAGCTAGAATCGCGCTGCCCATTTGGAATACGCCTTCGACCACTACGCTACAACTGCTGGACAATGCAATCGATTGGGCTACGTCTGGTATCCCGTATGTGCCGCCGGCTGAAATCTTGATCACGGAAACGAACAGCCAGTCGCTAGTCAGCGAAGATGGTCAGACCGATTCGTTTTCGCTGCAGCTTTCGCGACAACCGACGTCGCCGGTGACAATCTTATTGATTTCGAATCGGCAGATTTCGCTGAGTCATGTGGTGGTGGTCTTTGACCAAGATAATTGGAATGTGCCGTTTCAAGTTGCTGTTTCGGCGCGAGATGACCGTCACGCAAATCGGGAATCGACCGTGGAACTCGAGTTGATGGTTCAAACGGCGGACGCGGACTTTCGGCTCGCGTCAACCAGCCTGCGGATCACTGTGTTAGACAATGATCAGCTTTCACAGATGGGTGTTCGCAAGCAAAAGAATCTTCCATATTCCGACTATTCGTAACCGGAGATCGATTTTAACGCTTCGGCGGATCAGCGTGCCGTTAGTCGCTGTGTGATTAACAAGCGGAGTTCGCGACATGCGGCAGATTCATTGTCGCTGAGCACTTGATTGTGATCCACGTCAAATCGTTGGAAGTCGGTGACGCCCGCCAGCTTTGCACTTTCGACCGAAACCACTCCATCTCCTTGCCTGTCGACAAATTCGGGCAGTCGGTCTAACGTTCCGTTCCACGTCTTGTCTGCGCAGCGAAACCAGCTGCAGCGTTTTCCGCCGGTGTTCAACGTATGCTGAATCAGTTCCAGAGATGCCTGTGGCAAGACACTGTGGCTACCGGCAAAAATCGAATAGTTCACGTTCGGGTTTCTGGGGCGAGCATTCAGCGTTTTCAGGAACGCCGATCCAGGACGAAGGTCACCGGTTGCTTCGGCCAATCCGTCCAGGATAGCTCGGTAGACCACGGCCACGTCTTCGGCGTCTTCGCGTTTCGAACAAAATTCCAAGATGTCAACGCCGTACGCCAATTTCGCTAAGTTCGAACCATGATTGGGAGGCATTAGCATGATCAACTGGTTGACGTTGGCCGGGTCCAGATCTTTGTGTTCGACGGCAGCTCGCGCGACCAAGCTTCCCATGGAATGGGTTACTAGCGACACGGACACTCGCGGATGATATTGTGCAATGCGTTTTAGTTCATGGGATAAACTGACGGCGGAATGTTCAATGGCTTGATCATTGGGGTAGTAAAAGACACCGCAGGCGAGCCCGACTTGTTGCGCGTCTTGGATCAGTAGTCGCATGTGATTGGGATGCGAATTAAATCCATGAATAAAGACGACTAGGTTTCCTCGAGGATCAATGCGGTCTTTCAGTTTCAGCCCGTAATCGGGAGCATCTTCACCAACCCAGTCATGAACACAAGTTCGGCAGTCGCTCTTGATTTCGGCCAGAGTGCATTTGGCGGCCGCTTTGGCGAACGCCAGCTTGGTTCGCGACCAGACCGAGCTTTCAGCGAGACTTGGCGAAACGCAATTGGCTAAAACAATCATCGCAGTCGCGAGACGAAGTCGAGTTTGATTCATAGGTGGAACTCCCGAGGCGAAAAAAAATTCGGTTTCGAATTCTACGAGGTTCGCGGCGAGTTGGCTCGTTGCGGAGTGCTTGATTCAAGGTAAGTCCTTGAATCGCAACGACTTAAGAATGTCTAACCAATTTGCAATCGATGGGGACAATTGCGGTTCGTTCGGGATTTTAGATCGCGCAGAACGAATCTGGCGAATTGGACTGGGCTACGACCGAGTGATTCGTTCTTCGGTAAGTTCGATCGCGCGCAGGATTCCTCGTGCTTTGTTCAGCGTCTCTTGGTATTCCATTTCCGGAACACTATCGGCAACAATTCCAGCGCCAGCCTGGATGTAAGCTTTGTTGCCTTTGACCACCAGCGTTCGTAGGGCAATGCAAGTGTCCATGTTGCCTTGGTAATCAATGTAGCCAACGGCCCCGGCATACGGGCCTCGGCGATGTGGTTCCAGTTCGTCGATGATCTCCATGGCGCGAACCTTTGGAGCACCGGAAACGGTTCCGGCTGGCAAACAGGCTCGCAGCGCATCAAACGCGTCGAATTGATCTTGGAGTTCGCCCGTGACATTGGATGTGATGTGCATGACGTGGCTGTAACGTTCAATGGTCATGACGTCGCTTAGTTCGACGGTGCGATACTTGGCAACTCGACCAACATCGTTTCGCCCCAGATCGACCAGCATGACGTGTTCGGCAATTTCTTTCGGATCTTGCAGAAGTTCTTCGGCTAGTTCGCGGTCTTCGATTTCGGTTTTTCCGCGACGCCGAGTTCCGGCCAGCGGTCGCACGGTGACTTCTCGATCAATGACTCGGCACATCACTTCGGGCGAACTACCGACCAAGGTGACATCGCCGGTGCGAAGAAAGAACATGAACGGGCTAGGGTTTACAATGCGCAGCGTGCGGTAGATTTCGAATGGATCTGATTTGATTTCCGTTTCCAAACGTTGGCTGATGACAACTTGAAAAATGTCACCGGCTTGAATGTATTCGACACATTTGCGAACCGCATTTTCAAATCCTTCTTGCGTGAAATTCGATTGAAAATTGAGCGGCTTGACGTCTTGTTCAGAACCGACGTCGGTGATCGCAACGTCGTCCGTGGAAATTTGAAGTCGTTCGACCAAATGATTGACTTCGGCGACGGCCGTTTGATAGGCTTCTTGCACTGAAGCCGCTTCGTCGATTTTGGCCAGTGCTATGACCAAGAGGGTTTTGGTGACATGATCAAAGACAATCAATTGATCGTAAAAGGCAAACGACATGTCGGGCAGTTGGCGGTCGTCGTTTGGTGCGTTGGGAAGATTTTCCGTGTATCGGACAATGTCATAGCCGGCGTAGCCGATGGCACCACCCAAAAGCGGTTGTTGCGATAATTCTGGGATGTGTGCTACATGGACGGACGCGAGCAGGCGTTTCAATTCAGCCAGCGGATTGTCTGATTTGAGATTTTCGACGTGATCTCCTTTTCGAATCGAAACGGAATTCCCTTTTGCCGAAAGCTCCAAATACGGATTGACGGCCAGGAAGCTGTAGCGACCCACTTTTTCGCCACCGATGACACTTTCAAATAGGCACGCATTTTTGCCCGTGTCAATTCGATGAAAGGCCGTGACCGGTGTCAACGAATCACTGATTAACCGGCGGTAGACCGCGACGGCATTGGATTCGCGACTGTATTGAACGAATTCGGTATATGAAGGACTGATGCTCATGGCGTAAGCTTATCAGCCATCAAAACGTCCAACAATGTCCGGACGTTTGTTCGCGACAGAAGATTCCGGGCGGACGTTTCAGATGGGGCCAAACGCTTCGCATCATTGACAGTGTGGACGTCACTGATAGAATCCCATCAGCTTGCAAGTCGTGTAGTGGTATTGTGTTGCATCCTAAGGGCCGTTAGATTCCGCAATCACTTTTGCGGACCATTCGCGATTTGGCAGACCAGCGGCATTTTAGTGGCTCATTCGCGACCAACGATCCCTTCGCTGTTTGGAATAATGTTGCGAAGAAGAAATGGGAACTCCCATGAAATGTGAACATTGCGAAAAGCCGGCGACATTTCACATTACCGAACTCACCGGTTCGGAGCCGGTTGAACTGCATCTGTGCGAAGACCACGCTCGTCAATACCTCTCGGAGAATGAAGAGGAAACGAATGTTGCTAGCAATAGCTTGGCCGGCGCGTTGGCTCAGCAATTGAAGTTGGGGCAGACGGCTGAAGAACTGGCAAGGCTGGATAAGCAAGCGTGTCCCATTTGCGGTATTACTTTTTTCGAGTTTCGAAACCATGGTCGCTTAGGTTGTCCACACGATTATGTTTGCTTTGAATCGGAATTGGAACCGCTGATCTTCAATATCCACGGTGCTTCGGAGCATCGAGGTAAACATCCCAAGCGGTCCGTGTTGGGAGCCGATTTGCAAACTCGGTTGATTCGATTGCGTCGCGAACTGAAAGAAGCGATTGACGCGGAAAACTATGAAGAAGCGTCCAAACTTCGGGACGAAATTATAAGTACGGAAAAGCAAGCGGAAGGCGGAAAATCGTAGAACTTTCCGGTGGTAAATCTATGGACTTCAATCCCAATCTCAGCCAGCTATCCAGCCAATGTGGGGAATGGCTGCGCGGTTCGGGCCCCGAGTCTGATATTGTCATCAGCAGTCGCATCCGGCTTGCCCGCAACCTGGCTGACTTTCCGTTTATTCGCCGCTGCACGGACCATGACAAAGCGGCCATTGAACGGTCCTTGCGCGAGAAGCTTTCGCAATCGGAAAGTCTTCAGAATCTAATGTATTTGGATGTTTCGCAACTGGATCAAGTGGATCGCCAGTTCTTAGTGGAACGTCAGCTGATCAGCCGTGAATTGGCCGAAAGCGAAGGAGCTCGTTCCGCCGCCATCGACACGCACGAGCAGTATTCGCTAATGATTAACGAAGAAGATCATTTGCGAATTCAGTTGATGAAAAGCGGCCTGGATTTGGAAGCGGCCTGGGATCAAATCAACGAAATCGACGACCGCATTGAATCGTGCGTCAACTATGCCTTTCATGAACGATTGGGCTATTTGACTGCTTGTCCGACGAACGTCGGCACGGGAATGCGAGTGAGCGTGATGCTGCATTTGCCCGCGCTGGTGATTACTCGACAAATTGAAAAGGTCTTTCGCAGCCTGCAAAAGATCAGCTTAGCGGTTCGTGGCCTTTACGGAGAAGGTTCGCAGGCCATGGGCGATTTTTACCAAATCAGCAATCAGATCACACTGGGGCGTTCTGAACCGGAATTGCTAAAGCAAGTTGGTGACATCGTTCCGGTTTTGATTGACTATGAACGACGGGCTCGCGAGTATTTGGTCAAGGAGAGTCAGAAGGATTTGCATGATCGAGTGAGTCGAGCGTTTGGGATTCTCTGCACCGCTCAGACCATCAGTAGTGAAGAAACCATGCATTTGCTTTCCAGCGTGCGGATGGGGATCAATCTGGGCCTGATCAGTGATATTGCCATTCCCACGATCAATCAGCTGTTCATTCAGACGCAGCCTGCGCATTTGCAGAAGATTCGCGGAGCGGAATTGGGAACGGCAGATCGAAATATTGAACGAGCCAACTATTTGCAGCGTCATCTGCGCAAAGGTGGGCTGGACGAATTGGAGCACAATTAGTGGCGCTTAGCGGCCCATTTTCTGCCGCAACGCTTTAATCACATGCAGTGGAACGAAGCGAGCCATTTTGTCGTCGTCCGCCAGTGGTGCGATTTCCTTAATCAACGAACTCGACACATGCGCCAAGCTTTGATCGGCCATGAGAAAGACCGTTTCAACTTCGTCGTTGAGTTCCCGATTGGCTAGCATCATGGTGAATTCGGCCGCGATGTCAGTCAACGGTCGAATGCCGCGGATCATGACTTTCGCGTTACACTTGCGAACAAAGTCGACTGCCAATCCGGTAAAAATCTGTACGTCAACGTTGTCTAAATGGGCTACTGCCTGACGTACCAATTCGATTCGTTCTTCTGGTTCGAACATCAACTTCTTGATAGCGTTGTGCCCAATGCCAACGATCAGTCGATCCGTCAACCGACTGGCGCGTTCAATCACATTCACGTGGCCAAGAGTAATAGGGTCGAACGAACCGGTGTAAATAGCGACACGTTCACGGGCCAGCGACATACAATGTTCCCTTCAATTACAAACATGCTTTCACGGCATCTACCAGCCGATCAATGTCCTGGCTATTGTTATAACAATGCACGCTCGCTCGCACGCCTCCCCCTCGGCAACTTACCACCACTCCGTTTTCCATACACGACTTGCGAATGGACGCCGACGATTTTCCCGGAATCAGGAAATTCACAATGCCCGACGAATGGTCGGGAACCATAGGCGATAGCCATTCCGCTCCTAGGATGCTCAGTTTTTCAACCAGTTCGTTCGCCAGCTCGGTTACTCGCTGCCCAATGATCGTTGATTGCGGATTCAGACCAAACCGATGTAGCAGTTTGAGGCTGGCCAGCAATCCAATGAAACCTGCTTGGTTCATGGTGCCTCCTTCGTAGCGAGCGGCGGAGGGACGAATTCGGAAATCAGAGACGTCGAATTGAAACGGTGTGTCGACGCTGTTCCATCCAACCGCTCGAGGCCGCAACGTTTCCAAGTGTTCGCGGCGGACAAAAAAGATTCCTGCTCCTTCGGGACCCAGCATCCATTTATGGCCGTCGGCAGCCAGAAAATCGATGGGACACGTTTGCAGATCCAGCGGAAAGACGCCCATGCCCTGAATAGCGTCCAGAAAGAATAACGCGCCTGTTTGGTGGATGCGTTCGGCCGCTTCCTGCAAATCCAATCGATAGCCACTGGCAAAACCGACCCAGCTGAGCGAAACGATTCGCGTGGTCTGGTCGCAGGCGGCGATGACCTGATCCATGCTGACATTTCCGTTGTCACAAGGCACCAGGCGAACGTCCACGCCCTGTTGTCGCAGCTGCAACCAGGGAAGCAAATTCGAAGGAAACTCGTTTTCCAGTGTCACCACGCTGTCACCCGGTTGCCACGGAAAACCCTCGGCCACTAAGTTGATTCCGGTGGTTGTATTTGGCACGAAGGCAATTTCATCTTCGTGAGCGCCGATGATCTTGGGCATAAACGAGCGAAGTTCGCGCAGCTGATCGTGCCAGATGGGCCAAGCGGTATCGCCTTCTTGCGTTGCTTCGTCCAGCCAAATCTGCATCGCTTCGCAACATGCTTGCGTTAACGGGCCAACGGCAGCATGGTCAAAATAGGCCCATTTCCTGGTGACAGGAAGATGTGTCCGTAAACGCTGCCAATCGGACTCGGTGATTGATCTGGAATCTTCCACAGCGTGATAACATTCCTTGACTACTGCCAGTTGACTGACAAATTATGACGATAATGACGGCTAGAATCGGCAACTATCGCATGGTATCCTGCTCAACCCGCCGACTATCAACAAGAAAAGGTGGCTTTCCTAGATCGCCATTCTATACTGGCGTTATAGGCAAAAGTTTGACATTTTACGAGCTGACGCAGCATCAAGGGAACAGAGAATGGGCAAGGGGATGACAATCGGGGGCATGGTAGTTTCCGTGCTAATCCTCATCCTTTTTGCGCTGGATCTAATCATCAAGATCCCGTTTTCGCAAGCCGGTGGCATGGTCACCGATCTGATCTTTATCTTCTGTGCCATCGGGCTGGGGCTGATCAGTTGGACCACGTTTCGCGAACAAGACTGACGTCCCGTGACGCGATTTCTTTGCGGCCAACAAGTATGCCTAGCTTGGCTCGGCGAAGGGAGTCTAGGCCGCTCGCCGCAAAACGGACTGAGTGCTACTGGAACTGGAGACTCGCAGTCCGTCTACCGCTTGGCAAAGTGTTAAGACTTGGATTTGGCCGGTTCGACGATATTTGGCGGCGGTATCCAGCAAACGTTCTACGCCAACTGCCCAATTCGACATCTGCGAAAGCTTGTACGCGTCCATCACAATATGCACGGTCTTTTTTCGTGCTGCTGCCATGCGAATCATGCGT
>JAGQOZ010000113.1 GCA_020426955.1 Planctomycetales bacterium | reverse complement strand
ACAGAACGGCCACAGCTCGCGGGCAAGAACGCAGTTCTAAACCTCGGACAGCGGGAGTCAGCATAAATGATATCAATACCGCCAGGGCAACGGGCAAGATTACGTCTTTGCCTAAATATAGTCCGGTCAAAATGATGGCCGTAGCAACGATGAAGAATAGTCGAGCTGCTGCGGTTGGTTGCTGACTGTACATCATCAGTTGGAGCTTTACTTTCCAAGGCTCGAGAAAAAGAAATGCGCCCGCGGTAACGATGCAACTGGCTAACTACTTTTCCTAGATGCAGCGGCTGACGGGCCAACGCAGGCTTCGGAGCATCTGCAAGGTGACATGCGGCGATTTGACGGAACGTCGTCGGTACGAACATGGCACGGCGATCGCACGCTGCAAGCGTTCCCACGAAGACCAAGTCGCTTGAATCTGTCGGCATTGTCGCCGAATTTCCGCTGGCGAAGGAACGTCTGTGTTGGACGCATTCATATGCTTTCCCTTTCGATTACTCGCCGTCATCTTCTAGATGATCCGCTGTCGCTTCTCCTGTAGCTTCTAAAGCGTCGGCGCTGCGTTCACCGGCTGCTTCAATTGCGTCCGCAGTATTTTCAACTGCCGACGATTCGGCACTACCCGTTATCGTTTTGCCATCAGCTTCGCGAAGTTCGTCTGCCATTTCATCCGCAGCCGCTCGCATGTCATCGGCTTCGTCCTGAGTTTCGCTACGCACCTCTTCGGCCGCTCGATCACCTGCGGAATCAGTGCAGCCGCTGAGTGGCAGTAATAGCGTTGAAGCCAAAGTTGCTGCGAAGAAGTTTTGTTTTGAAATGTCCATTTTGGTTTTCCTTTGCAAGACGCACTACTTGGTTTATAGAATCT
The DNA here is from genome assembly GCA_020426955.1 of Planctomycetales bacterium. Lineage (GTDB taxonomy): Bacteria > Planctomycetota > Planctomycetia > Pirellulales > Pirellulaceae > JAGQOZ01. Next base: position 12,476 of record JAGQOZ010000113.1, on the reverse strand, counting down.
GGCAATATCAGAATGCATGTGGCGTGCCATTAACAGAAATGTCCGCCTGGCGCAAGCAAAGAAGCAGAAAACCGTCTATTCACGAAATGCTGTTCGTGCACGCTTGGTTGTCTAGCTAGCAACCTGGTTGGTTGACGATGACGGTTTGAAAACGCCCGATCATTTTCCACGTCATCTTCGCTGGGGCGGCAATGCAAGTCTATGCGTCACCGGCGTCAATTTTGCTTTCGATCGTAATCCCCAACGAGCGAATTTTGTGACGCAAACTGCCTCGAGTAATGCCCAGAATTCGAGCTGCTTCTGATTGATTGCCATCGGCAACGCGAAGCACTTCGGCCAGAAGATATCGCTCCATCAATTCCAACGTTTCGGCATAAAGATTCGCCGATTGGTTTGTTAATTGTTGCGAAATGAATGCCCTTAGATCAGACGGCGGTTCCGAGACAGACGAGGAATCCAAATTTAGGTCATTCGAACCACGAACGATTTCCGCCTTTCCAATCGTCGTCTTGATTGGCTGAGGCAAAAATTCAGCGGCAATAATTGTGCCGTTGGTCTGTAGCACCGAATGGCGAACCACGCCCTCTAATTCCCGAATGTTTCCCGGCCACCGGTAGGCCCGAAGAATTTCTAATGCTTCATTGGAAACGCCGTCAATGGAGCGATTTAAAGAACGTGAAATCCTGGATAGGAAATGTTCAATCAATAGGTTCAGGTCGTCACCTCGATCTCGCAACGCGGGCAACGAAATACAGTAGCCGTTAAGGCGATATAGCAAATCTTCACGATAATCGCCGTCTGCAACCATCTGTTCTAAATGGCGATTGGTGGCAGCCACTATGCGAACGTCAACTCGGATGGTTTCGTTTCCACCCACTCGTTGAAATTCTTTTTGCTGCAATAGGCGAAGTATTTTGCTTTGCAGCAGAGGTGGCATGTCGCCAATTTCGTCCAAAAACAAGGTGCCACCGTGACATTGTTCGAACTTGCCGATGCGTCTTTGTTCGGCACCGGTAAAGGCTCCTTTTTCGTGCCCAAACAATTCGCTTTCCAGTAAATGTTCTGGAATGGCTGCGCAATTGACGGTTAAGAAAGGCTGATCCTTTCGCAAGCTGTGCTGATAGATCGCGCGCGCCACCAATTCCTTTCCGGTGCCACTTTCACCGCGGATTAGTACGGTGACGTCCTGCGGCGCCACTCGCCCAATTGCCTTGAACACCTCCTGCATTTCAGGACTGCGGCCAACGATTTGATCGCCATGATCCTCTGGCGAGATGGCCGAGCGGATAGCGACGGGCTCGTTCATCAATTTGCGAATATCCATGGCGCTTTCCACCACGTCGCGGACTTTTCGCAAATCAAGCGGTTTCAACAAGTAGTCAAACGCGCCTAACTTCATCGCTTCTATGGCCGTATCACTGGTGCCTCCGCCCGTGATGTAGACAACGGGCAGCTTTGAATCTAGCGCCTTGATTTTGTCGAACGCTTCAAAGCCCGTTATCTCGGGAAGCTCGATGTCCAGCAAAACCACATCGGGCGAATGATCCCGAATGATTCGCAATCCATCCTCTACGTGTTGAGCTGCAATGACTTGATGATGTGTCTGGCCAAACGCTTTGGAAACAATGTGGCGAATCGTACGATCATCGTCTACTAATAGAACTGTTCCCACGTACCAAACTCCCACCTCATGCTTCTTCGGCAAACCCGAAGTATTAGACCAGCCACGCATCAGGCCGTAAAGCCATGGGAACTGGTTCGAGGCGGGAAAGCAGTCACGGTCTCGATTGCCGTTGCGTTTTGTTTTTCAGCATTAGCGCTGTGCCTGCAGTAAATCGATCTACAAAGGAACGACTGGAAGGCTAACGAAGCACTTCGGTGACCCATTCACCAAAATGCGTAATGTGTCTGGCATGCCGTTTCTTCAGCACGATGTGGACCTGTTCGCGCTCCTTTGAATCATCAACTGGTACCGAAACTACCGTCTTGCCGCTGCGGAGTTCTCGTTCAAAGTCTTTTAGCTCTAGGTCGGTGTCCGCAAACCATTTGGCAGACCGATCAATCTCCTTCGCGGCATCCGGCCCGTGCAAAATGTGCAGATAACGACGCTGGAAACCTAATTCGATCAACTCGGTCTTGGCGGTTACCGCATCCGCGTACTCGTCGAACACACAAACCACTCGATTCGTGGGGTCGCTATATTTTTTTGTTGTGCTCATATAAATTCTCCCATCGATTATTTGGGTGATAAAGATGTCGTCTGCGTTAGATTCGCAATGCAAGCGCGATGCCGAAAATGGAATCCTGAAAATTTCGCAATAATTCAAGCGTTTTCTGGGTGTTTTGGCTAACTCGCTACCATTCTGGTCGACTATTGACCAGGTTCACCTCTTTCCTGGGCGTGGAGATTTGGGGCGAAAGTCGCAGTGTCGGTCTCGACGACGATATTGACCTACGCGAGTATCGGAGACGTACTTACCATTTCCTTCCGGCGGATGGTGGCGCATAAGCGGGCACAAGTCTTGCAGCTCAGCTATGCTAGGTAGTTATGCAACGAACCGATGGGCGTGTGACCGAACGAAGCGTTTTCAACAAGTGGGATTCATGACGCATCAAGAAAAGATTGTGGATCTAGCCACAGCATTGTCTCGGTTGGATAATTCGCCAGAAACGTTGGCGATGGTGATTCGTATTTTTCAAGAAGATATTGGCGAACTGGTTGTCGATTTGCGAACGGCGTTTGACCAGCATCACCTTTCAGACGCGAAAAGATTCGCGCATACCATCAAGAGCATGGCGGCGGGACTTGACGCACATAGACTGGTCGCTATTGCCAGTCGAATAGAATTGCAAGCGTTTTCACTATCGGCCAGTCAACTAGAAGCGGACATGGCGGTATTAGAAATGGAAGTGGCAACTGTGCTATCCGAATTGGAAAGACACGGGTATACGAGTGAGTAGTTGCAATAGCTGGACGCCGATAGCGAAAAGTTCGAAAAGTTCGCCAGAACAATGTCTAGCGAACTCGAATAAGTTACTCGGCAAATGTTTATTTTAGTTGCGATTGTACTTTCCACAGATGTTTCTCCATGGACCGACAGATTCCGACCAGAAGATCTTCACTGATGGGATCGTCCTCACTTACCACTTCAATGGATTTTCTCAAACAATCAGATGCCATTGCCAATCTCTCAGCCGTCAATTCAACGGCGTCTTGAACATGGTGCTGGCCTTCGGGAAATTCGCTTAGATTGGAGTTCGTTGCAATGTCGGATGCTCGACCATTGACAGCAACGTTGAACGCCGCAATGCGTTCGGCAACTTCGTCCGCAGCGTCTCGCGCAGTCGCGATGATGGCGTCCAGCTGGACGTGGAATGACAAGAATCTGTCACCAATCAAGTTCCAATGTGCTTGCTTAAGCTGGAGTCCTAAATCGATCAGTGTCGTGACACAGCGTTGAAGTTCGGTTGTGGTAGACTCCGTTGCCTGTTCGCTCAATAGCGAATGGATGGTTGTCGTGGACATGGCATCTTTCTCCTGTATTCAAGGTCAAGTATTCTCCGGCTTCACAAATTCTTGATCCGTCTAAAGGCAAAGTTCGTACCGAACCATCGAACCCGATTCATGACTGGTAAAACGACGACCACAGAAGTCGAACTCTGAGCGTCATGTGACCAAGTTGGACCGGTGTCAACCAAAACTCTGTGGGCAACCAAGCAATCCAACACTCCAAGGCATTGGCATTGTTTCTGCTAGTGAACAATGTTGATTCGCCAATACGAATTTTGAGAGTGATAATGCTATGTTAGCTATTTGGAATCCGAACGCGGGAAAAACGTCTGCGGCTCGAAACGTCTTGTCTCGTTTGGAGCAGATTCCGGAGGCGAAGATTGTTCGGACGAAAAGCTCGGCACACGCTGCTCAAGTTGTTCGGAACGGACTTGAAGACCAAATTCAGCGAGTGGTCGTCGCGGGTGGCGATGGTACTATCAACGCCGTTATCAACGGCTATATGCAAGTGCCTTTTGATTTTCGAGTTCCATTGGGTGTGATACCGTTAGGAACGGCCAATGACTGGTGTTCATCGTTGGCCGTTCCAGAGGAAGAAGACGCCGCGTTGGACCTTCTGAAATCGTCTCAAAGCGTGCTAATCGATGTAATTGCGGCCAAGACCGCCACCGCCGTCCTTCACTTTGCCAACATCGCTACCGGTGGCAATAGTCACCGTGTTACCGAATCGATCACTAGCGAACAGAAGCAAATGTGGGGCGCGTTGTGTTATCTACGTGGTTCGTTAGGCATTCTGGCAGATCTGGATTCGTTCCAAACTCGCATTGCCTTTAACGGTGGGCAAGAAGAATTGTTTGATACGTGGAATATCATTGTGGCTAATGGGCGAACTTCGGCCGGAAAATTGGCGGTTGCTCCGCGAGCAGAACTGAACGACGGTTTGCTCGACGTGGTCATAATCAAAGCCGGCACACTACTTGATATTGCGGCGATTAGCATTCAGTACGCCGCAGATGCATACGCGGAAGCAGAACAGATTGAATATCGTAAGGCAAAGTGGATCCGCATACGTTCCGAACCTCCGCTCCACTTTTCCATTGATGGTGATCTGTTAGAAAACCAACCGATCGAGTTTCATATAGTCCCAGCGGCGTTGCCCGTGATTGTTGGCGAAACGGCATGTATTCAACAATCGATCGCAACACCGTAAGTCGCCATCCGTCGTTTCGACAAGAGCGAACTCCGCGTGCTCGAAAAAAATGCATCAACATTTACGCTCGTTTCGCATCAGTGCATTTTCGGAGTATCTACGCGTTTTGGGTATCGGCAAGCTATGGTGAGTGTAATACGGTTTCGATGATGGAATCCTCAATCTATCCGAAGAGATGTAGGTGGCGTTGGCCGGCGTTGGTCGGCAAGCAACCGGGAACCAGCTTGTTCGAACCTCGCTTGACGAATTCGCGCCTGAGTCGAATCTGTATGCGGTATCTGTTATGCTGCCTGCGGTGGATGAAACAAATTTTGGAAACGAGGCGAAGATGGTACGTTGGATTGATTGGCAAACGATCTTGCGAATCGGAGTGATATTGGTTTGCGGCGCAAATGGTTTTGCGGCTGAGCCGATCCGAATTGATTTGGGCAAGGCTGATGGGCGGAACGACACGTCTACTCGAAGTTGGTTCGATTGGAAGGTCAGCAACGACGTGGGGACGGAGGTAACGGCAGGGTTCGGCCCAGTGCAATGTCGTCTGCGTGCTGCGGATGCTGATGCCAGCTTAATGCCATTCATGACTAAAGCCGGAATTGACACTGGCGCCACCATGGCCACGGACGGAGTGGAATGTGTGGGCGGTATGGAAGTGGAGATTCGAGGTCTGGCACCGGGTTGGCATTCGCTGGTGACATTCCACAATTCGATTCGGAACGAACCGCCGGAGGCTATCGAATTGAGCTCCGCAACCAGTGCTGCCGTCAAGGATGACGATTCAAATCGCACCAAAATTCTTCCTTCGCACCAAGCAATACACAATGACGATGTGGCCAGTGGCTTCATTCGATTTCACGTCGAAGACCAAACGCCGGTGGTGTTTCGTCTTGTTCCTGGCGACCAGAGTCAGAATCGCAAGGTGATTCTGAATGGTTTGATATGCGATGGCGTCGATCCACGGCGGTTGGCTCGCAAACCCTACCCTGCTCCGGATCAGCAGCATGCCCATGGTGATTCCGGTGACGTGGAATTGCGATGGACACCAGCGCCGCAGGTGATACGACATCATATCTATTTTGCGACTGATGTAGATGTCGAAAAATGTGCCGCTCGTGTTTTAGCTGCCACGCCGGACGATGCTGAATTCTTGCACCATTCGGAGCAGGCGACGGCCCTGGTGGATGTCGTCGATAACGACAGCTTGCGCTGGTATGTTTGGCGAGTGGACGAAGAGTTTGCGGATGGTTCGGTAGAAAAGGGAGATGTCTGGCGGTTTCGAATTCGCCATTTGGCATTTCCGGGAGCTGAAGGTTATGGTCGCCATGCGAAAGGAGGACGCGGCGGTCGAGTGATCGCGGTGACCAATTTGAACGATGCGGGGCCGGGCAGTTTGCGAGCGGCCGTCGAGTCCGAAGGGGCTAGGACTGTGGTCTTTCATGTGTCGGGACTGATTTCGCTGGAGTCGAAGTTGGTCATTCGCACGGCCAATTCGAATTTGACTGTCGCGGGACAGACCGCTCCGGGCAAAGGGATTTGCGTTCGCAACTGGACGTTTGGCGCACTGGGTGCCAACGACGTGATCATACGACATATTCGCTTGCGTTTGGGTGATCTGGCTGGCACTACCATGGACGGCATGGGATTGGCTTCGGCCGATCATGCCATTTTGGATCACTGTTCTATCAGCTGGACGATTGACGAAGCGTTTAGTTCAAGAGGAGCCCAGAACATTACGCTGCAACGCTGTTTGATTTCCGAAGCGTTGAACGCGGCGAATCACAAAAAATACGGTTCCAGCGCCAGGCACAGTTACGCGGCGTCGATCGGCGGTGATATCGGCAGCTTTCACCACAATCTGTTGGCTCATTGCGCCGGGCGAAATTGGAGTCTAGCCGGCGGGATTGATCAATCGAGTCGACACAAGGGACGCTTAGATGTACGAAACAACGTGGTTTACAACTGGCATAATCGAACCACCGACGGCGGTGCTTTTCAGGTGAATTTTGTCAACAACTATTACAAGCCAGGGCCGGCGTCCAAGATCATGACCTATCTGAACCCGCAGTTCGAAAATCCAGCCTTTGGGCCTCAGCAATATTATGTGGCAGGAAATGTGGTGGAAGGCATCAACGGACCGGAAGGGCCAAACGGACCATTCGCCGGAATGCAGGTTCGCGGGCAGCAAGATGCAGCGGTTACGGTTGATTCGCCATTTTTCGAGCATTACGTGACCACGCATTCAGCCGAAGAAGCTTATGACAACGTGTTGTCAGACGTGGGTTGCAATGTACCAGCGTTGGACGAACATGATCGGCGAGTGATCCAGGAAGTTCGTTCGGGAACCACTTTGTTTCAGGGAAGTGTCACCGGATTGCCGGGGATTCCGGATTCGCAGACCGATGTTGGTGGCTGGGAAGAGTATCCAGAACAGCATCGTCCGGCGGATTGGGATACGGACGGTGATGGGATGCCGAATGCTTGGGAAATGGATCATGATTTGGATCCAGCTAATGCGTCGGATGGATCGATCGATCCAGACGGCGATGGGTTTACCAACTTAGAAGATTACTTGAATGAATTGACGGCGGGGCACTTAGAATCGCAGAATCAATAACTGCTCTCATGTGAGCGTCAAGGCGCTAGCCGACGGTAGCCCGAAGATAGATTCGTCGTCGCGTTCCCAGGACGTTGTCGACCTGTCCTGGGCTAGACAATCGGTTGGCTCTTCGATTGCGGAATTTTCCCGAACAATCGGCCGCCCCTTCAGGGCTGATGCGAGTATTATAGATCACCTTCCCAGGACGTTGTCCTGGGCTATGCAATTTGCTGGGCCGTTGGCCCGAAAGAGGACGGCGTGCCGCCTGGGAGGGCCGAGGGCGCAGGCTGTTGGCCGACGGTGATTGCCCGAATTTTTCCCTACGGCAAGTGCCTTGCGGTTCATTTAATTCCGGAACGAGATTAGCGGAAACGAGGAAATCGATGAAATCATGTAATACAAATTTCAGGCAGTTTGCCGTTGTGGCTGTCGTACTGCTGTTGCTGATGAATGGTCGTTTATCGGCGCACGAAAAACCTCGAGTCTTTGTACTGACCGACATTGAAAACGAACCGGACGATGCGATGTCGCTGGTTCGTTTCTTAACTTACGCCAACCATTTTGATATCGAAGGTTTGGCGGCCACGACATCGATCCATCAACAAAACCGAGTAGCACCGGAGCGAATTCGGCGTATTGTGACGGCTTATGGCAAAGTGCGAGACAACTTGGAAAAGCATGAAGCTGGTTTCCCGACCGAAGCCTTCTTGTCGGAACGAATCACGGAAGGTTTGCCCGTATATGGCATGAACGGAGTGGGCGAAGGGAAGGATTCGCCGGCATCCGAACGGTTGATTCAGGCGATCGACCAACCAGACGAACGGCCGTTGTGGGTTACGGTCTGGGGCGGTCCGAGTGTTCTGGCGCAGGCGTTGTGGAAAATTCGAGCTACTCGGTCTGCGGACGAACTGCAGAAAGCGGTCGCCAAACTTCGAGTTTACACGATTTCTGATCAAGACAATTCTGGGCCGTGGCTGCGACGCGAATTTCCCGAATTGTTCTACATTTGCAGTCCGGGTTTCAATGACGGCGGCGCGTATCATCATGCCACGTGGAGCGGTATCAGTGGCGATTATTTTCATGGTCGCTTTGTCGGCGCGGATTTTCAGTTGGTGACCAATGAATGGTTGGACCGGAACGTGCGAAGCAAAGGACCGTTGGGCAAAGAGTATCCGCTGTGGGAGTATTTGATGGAAGGTGACACGCCGTCGTTCATGAACTTGGTGAACAACGGGCTGAGCGAACCGAATCATCCTGAATGGGGTGGTTGGGGAGGACGCTATGAACACTATTTGCCTCGTCCACAAAAATGGCATCTGCAGCCTGAAACTCGAGCATTTTGGAGTGACGCGGATGATGAAGTTTTCGGAGTGGACGGGCATTGGCACACGGACAATCACGCCACAATTTGGCGTTGGCGCGAAGCGTATCAAAATGACTTTGCGGCGCGAATGGATTGGACGATCAAATCCTACAAAGACGCCAATCATCCGCCTGTTGCCAAGTTGGGTCACGCGAATCAGCTGAGTGCGAAGCCTGGTGACCGAATTGAATTGAGCGCTGCAGGTTCGACGGATCCGGACGGCGATTCGCTCTCCTACACGTGGTTTTACTACAATGAAGCGGGCACGTTTCCGGCGTCTAACGGACGAGATGGTCAGCCGGTGCCGATTGTGGGATTCGACCAAGCGCAGGCATCGTTCGTCGTGCCGACTCGACGCGTGATGCCTCCCGGCACGGGAACCATGCACATCATCTTGGCCGTAACCGACCACGGTTCGCCTCGGTTAACTCGGTATCAACGCGTGATTGTGGATGTGAGTCGGTAGGTTTGCAAAGTAATTCCGCACGCATCTGCTGCAACTGCAATCAAAACAGTCGAATCATCAACGGATAGCGCCAGCATGTGCCTTCGTTGGCTTTGATCGCTCCAATGATTGGTAGGACCACGCCGGCGATGCCCAGCAGGAACAGCAATGGAATGCCGATCAAGACAAAGCACAATGCTGTCAACACGGTTGCATAGACAATCATCGAAATCAAGAAATTGGCTACCTCTTTACCGTGTTCATCAATTTCCGGCAGCGTGTCTTTCTTGACTTGCCAGATGACGATGGGAGCAATCCAGCCGGCCAAAGGCACGGCGTAACCTGCGAAGACGGATAAGTGTAGTAGCGTAGCCCAGAGTTTGGTTTCTTTGTCCATGTGTTTTTCTCTCCTTTATTTGAATTGGCGATTGGGTATTCGTCATCCACGTAAAAATATTGGAGAAAAAACTACTGCGGCAAGACCGCGTTGTGATAAACGTCTTGCACGTCTTCGCAATCGTTCAGCATGGTGAGGAATTTTTCAAAGGTGGCCACGTCGTCTCCGGAAAGTTCTACTTGAGACTGAGGTACAAAGGTGATTTCCGCAACTTCCAATTCCGCATCGGGAAAGGCTTCCTGCAAGGCGCTTTTGGCGTTGTAAAATTCGGTGGTGGGTGCGAACACGGTGATGTAGCCATCTTCGCTTTCTACGTCGGTGATATCGACATCGGCGGCCAGCATCGCTTCCATGACTTCGTCCGCGTTGTCGCCTTTGAAGGACAAGATGGCCAAATGGTCGAAGAAATGAGAAACCGAACCGGGCGCGCCCATCTTGCTGCCAGTTTTGGTAAAGCAAGTCCGCACATCCGTGATGGTGCGGTTATTGTTGTCGGTCAGGCAGTCGACAATGACGCTGCAATTGCCAGGGCCGAAACCTTCATACCTAGCGTGAGCAAAGTCCTCGCCGCCAGCGCCTTTGGCCTTTTCAATGGCCTTGTCAATCACATGCGCCGGCACTTGGTCTCGTTTGGCTTTTTCAATCAGGCCTAACAACGTTGGATTCATTTCCGGATCGGGGCTACCGTTTTTGGCCGCCACGTATAGCTGCTTGCCGTACTTGGAATACACTTTGGATTTTTGGCCCGCAGTTTTGGCCATTGACCTTTTGCGAACTTCAAACGCGCGACCCATGATTACCTGTCTTTCCGAAAATCAAAAATCATCTCTTGCCCAAGCGGCGACCTTTTTGTCCGGTGCAAAACGCTTATTTCGTCGCTGCGAACCGAAAGCGTCGGCATCTGAAGCTGTTCGATTTCGCTTGTGTTCTAGCGACAAATTCCGCTGACAATTGCCATTTTAGTCGAAACGAATTTTTTTCCCCAGATGGGATTTTAGGACGATTTTAGCCACGCCAATCACGACCAGCTTAAGTCGTGATCGGCAATGGGGAGGTTGCGAATGCGTTTGCCTGTGGCGGCAAAGATGGCGTTGCAAATGGCAGGTGCACAGGACGGGACGCCGGTTTCGCCCACGCCGCAAGGTGCTGCCGTACTGTCAACCACGTCCATGATGATTTCAGCCGGGGCATCGGCCATGGTCACCATTTGATACGTATCGTAGTTGGTTTGTTCGGTTCGTCCTTGTTTGAAGGAAATCTTGCCGTAACGAGCTTGCGTGGTGGCCATGATGGCGGCACCTTCCAACTGCGAACGCACTCGATCTGGACTCACAATCGTTCCCGCATCCAATGATACCCAGATCTTGGGAATTGACAGCTTGCCGTCCGGCGTGACGTCCACTTCGACAACGTGGCCGGTGTAGCCCAGAAAAGATCGAGCACACGCGATGCCCAGTCCCCTGCCCTTCGGCAATTCCGTGCGGCGACGCCAATTGGCCGCATGCGCCGCGCGACGCAGCACGTTCTTCAACCGGCCAATATCGTACGGATAATCTTCGTTCGAAGCACCTCGATTACCCAGTCCGGCCGCTTGCCAATCGAAGTGGCGATCTTCGCCCAGCAGCGCAAGCAAGAATTCCAACGGGTCTTGGCCGGAGTGGTGCGCTAATTCGTCCGCAAACGAACTGACCGCAAAGTTTTGCTGAATGTGACAGACACTGCGCAGCCAACCGATGCGAGTTTTCGCTTTGGCCTGGCCGACTTCCAATTGTAAATTGGGGATGTCAAACGGCAGATCGGTGTGTCCCATTTCCGCTTCCCAGGTGGCAGGCAGCGACGCATTGGCGTCAAACGTGGAGCCGATGGTTGGATAGGCTGACCGTTGTAGCCAGGCCTCCGGCATCCCGTTCTTGTCCAGCGCCGCTTCACAGTGAACGGCAGAAATGGCGTGAAAATAATCGTTGGTCAAATCGTCTTCTCGAGTCCAGGTGACATGTACCGGCCGCTTCATTTGTCGCGAAAGCAGGGCCGCTTCCACACAATAGTCCGGCTTGCTCTTGCGACCAAAGCCCGAACCCAGCAACGTAACGTTCACCAATACCTCGTCCGGTTGCATGCCCATCGCCGGCCCGACCGCCTGTTGGGCCGCTTGCGGATTCTGGGTGGCGGTTAGCACATGACACGAAGTCACCTTGCCTGCCGCATCTGTTTTCACATCCGCCACGGCACACGTCGTTTCCATGGGTGCGTGCGACAAATGTGGTACCGAATAATTCACTTTAAAGACATTCTCGGACGCATTGATTCGCTCGATCGCATCTCCCGTTCGGCGAAGCACTTTGCCCGGTTGGTTGACCGTCTCTTTCAGTTGCTGAGCGTATTCATCTGTATCGTAATCGGCGTTCGGACCGTGGTCCCATTCGATCCTTAAGGCGTCGCGACCTTGCCACGCCGCCCACGTACTGTTGGCCAGCACGGCTACGCCGCCTAAAGGTTGAAACATGGGTGCGCCCTGATATGCCGGAATTTCGACAACGTCGACAACTCCTGGCAGTTTCTTGGTTTCGGTGGCGTCAAACGAAATGACTTTACCACCGGCGACGGCCGGACGAGCGATCACGGCGTACAGCTGATTCTCCATCCGAGCGTCAATGCCGTAGATGGCCTTGCCAGTCAGGATGGCTTCCAAGTCGGTGATGGCGGTGTCTTTGCCAATGTAACGCCATTGAGAGCGGTTTTTCAGTTTTACGTCTTCCGCTGCGGGAACATCCAGCGTCTTGGCGATGGTCACCAATTCGCCAAAGTCAGCCGTTCGATTTGAACCTTTGTGTTTGACCTGATGTTGCTGAGCGTAACAATCGCGAACCGGCACGTTCCATTGTTGCGCCGCAGCTTGTTCCAGCATGGTGCGCGCGGTGGCGCCGGCTATTCGCATGCGGTCGAAGAAAAAGCGAATG
>JAGQOZ010001137.1 GCA_020426955.1 Planctomycetales bacterium | reverse complement strand
TGGGCCCAGGGTAAACAGCGTTTCCATAGCAGTATCGTGTGATTCGGACGGCTCCATCAACCTGCGACAATTTCCATCGTGACCATTTCACAAATTCCGATTCGGAAATATCAAATTCAAATGCCGTGAAACTGTAAGACTTGTAAAAAGAAACGTTGGACGCTGCTTCAGGCAACCATTCTACGGACGAAACGTTTTCGCCGGTTTCCACGTGAGTTAAGCCCACATAGGCGGTGTGGAGAAACCAAACAATGAATGCCGCGAATGCAATGAAAAGAAATAGAGTCTTGAGCGAGAATTTCATTGATGGGCCGACACATAAAACCAGGGCGAGGATCACAGTCAAACCTTGAGCGGCAGTTTAACACCACAAATACTGCGTCGCAACGAATAATTCCGTCCTTAGAAGACACGAGGCGTTGCTAGGTTGCGTGGTGTGATGCAGATTGCCTGACCGTTCGCAACTCGAATTGCTGCCTACGCTGCCGGCGCATGTCGCAATCCC
>JAGQOZ010001136.1 GCA_020426955.1 Planctomycetales bacterium | reverse complement strand
CAACAATTTGTCCGTTGGCAAAGATGAAGACTTTGGAGCCAACCGTGCTGACTCCCGAAAAAGCGGGTTGCATTTTATTGGTGACGTTGTCGTCGTTCATCATGCCCGAATCACTGCTGGTCAGCAGATCGATGGGCGTTTGAGCTGGCGGAGTGGTATCGATGCGAATCGTCGTCAAATACGGATGACTAATATTGCCCGCTCGATCTTCCACTTCCAACTTCAGATTATGAATGCCTTCCGAAAGACCTTCGGGCAGCGTGATGGTCAACGAACCGGCTTCCGTCAAGTCTTGACTGAAAATCAACGTTTCGCCGTCCGCATTGCCGGGGCGGTCATACAGTCGAATCTTGACGTCATGCGGAAACGCGTTGGCTCCTCCGTCCGTCGTATCATTCGCAATGATGGTAAACGTAGGCGGATTGACGTTGGTGACACCGTCATCGTCCATCATGCCGGTGTCCTGCGCCACGCTCAGGAACGGTTGATTCGGTTCAGTAGTATCAACCCAGA
>JAGQOZ010001135.1 GCA_020426955.1 Planctomycetales bacterium | reverse complement strand
CCGGTCATTCACTCGATGACTGACCGGTGGGTTCGTCTTTTTTTCGCACTCGCATTAAGTTTCGGGGGCGCAAAGGACGATGGAAATCGTTCGCGGCAAACCGGCAGGGTATTGACTCTCCCGGTACGCTCTTTGGCAATTTGGTTGGTGATTTGAGTTCAGCAAGTATGTGACGGCTGAGCGTCTTCCGCCTCGTGCGGAAGCGCATCAAATTCCTAGCTTTGCTAGTCAAGCAGTCCAGTTTCGGCTGGATCTGCTAAGCAATCAAACGCAAGGGTTTGATCCTGGCTCAGAATGAACGTTGGCGGCATGGATTAGGCATGCAAGTCGAGCGAGAAACCTTCTTCGGAAGGTGGACAGCGGCAAACGGGGTAGTAAGGCGTCGATATGCACCCTCAGGTCCGGAATAGCCATGGGAAACTGTGGGTAATGCCGGATATTCCCTCCGGGGTAAAGGTCCGCTGCCTGAGGACCGGTCGACGTGATACTAGGTAGTTGGTGAGGTAATGGCTC
>JAGQOZ010001134.1 GCA_020426955.1 Planctomycetales bacterium | reverse complement strand
AGTTGGCAGATCCTTGCCGCGCCCCGCCCGATTGGCCCGGACAACCGCTGGCTCCCCTGAGGCGTTGCGCGGTTCAGCCTGAACTCGACGCCTGCGGAGCGGGAGGCGGCCGGATTTGGTGGATTGTCAAACGGATCTTCGAACAGGCGGCCGACACCACCCAAAAAACGGCCACGGGGACCGCCAAGCCACCTTGCGATAAGTCGGTTGGCTGAGCTAAGATAAGGTCATAGCCGGAGGGTAAGCGAATTGGCAAGCGGTCTGATTCGAAATCAGATGCCGGGAAACCGGTTGTGGGTTCGAGTCCCATGCCCTCCGCTTCTTAACTCTTGATGATCTAGGCGTTTGTCAACATTCAATTGTAGGGCAGATCGACTTGAGGGCTCGCAGAAGATGAAGATCGATGCGGTACCGTTACGTTTTTACTGATCATCGATACGCTTTCCGTGATCTTTCGTGGCCGCGCTGCTGTCTTTGGTTGCCGTGCGGTTTAGTAATCGTTCCCGTCATCTCGTCG
>JAGQOZ010001133.1 GCA_020426955.1 Planctomycetales bacterium | reverse complement strand
CGCCGTTGACGTAGATCTCACCTTGCTCGTCCACCATCATTTCGGTAACGCTTTGTCGGCCGGCTCCTTGAAACAAGCGATACCAAACGAGCTGACCATGGGTGCTGAATGACATCACCAACAGACCGGCGTTGACCATGCTTTCTTTGGCCGCCGAAAACCTCAACCCCGACTTCAAATCATCCGCCGGTTCCCCGATCTGCGTTTCCTCGGCCACCGTGGATGCATCGCCCAAGTAAACGCGTCCGCCGGCACTGGTTGCCAAGATGATTCGCCAATCGGCAGGGTTGTTTGGAGTGTCGTCCACCTCCACGGTGATGCCCGAGCTACCAGACCCAAAATTACCCAACCAGCGATAGCTGCCGATACGCTGCATGCGCTGGACCTGGCCGTCCGTCGTGATGGTGGCCAACCAAGCCTGCTGATAGAAGCCTCCCGTGTGGGAAAGCTCCTGGCCCGCGAACGTGACGCTCAACGTGTTCGGCAGCAGGTAGATGTTCATCGATGAACTGCTAAAGG
>JAGQOZ010001132.1 GCA_020426955.1 Planctomycetales bacterium | reverse complement strand
CTAGCCATCGATCGACCGCTTGTTGTTTTTCAGCTTTCGCAGCGAGAAATTCATCGTATCCAGGGGTTTGCGCGGGGTCACCAATCAGCGGTAATTCTTCAGGTTCATGCGTGCTCGCGAAAACACCATATAACGAGTAATAATCTGCTGTCGGAATTGGATCATATTTATGATCGTGGCAACGTGCACAAGCGACCGTCAACCCTAAGAAACCACGGGTCACCACGTCGATCCGATCGTCAATGATGTCATGTTGACGATTCATGAAACGACGCCCCACAGTCAAGAACCCCATCGCAGCCAACGCATCACGCTCGCCTTCTGTAAGGTTCAATTGATCTGCAGCGAGCTGCTCGATCACAAACTGGTCGAACGGTTTGTCGTCGTTAAATGCGTTAATGACATAATCGCGATAGGTGTATGCATAGGGATAGCTCGTATCGCGGTTTCCCGGGAAGTACCCCGTGGTGTCCGCATAGCGAGCGATGTCCAGCCAGTGGCGTGCCCATCGTTCCCCGTA
>JAGQOZ010001131.1 GCA_020426955.1 Planctomycetales bacterium | reverse complement strand
CGCCAAAACAGACCTCGCATCCATGCCTGCTCATGTCTTCCCAAAGAACAAACCTTGCGATAGAGCCATTACAACAATCTAGGACATTTCGTGGTACTTCGAAAAACAATCACGCTATCAATACGTAGACTGACGGCTAAGCGAGGATGTGCTAACTCTCGTGGGTCGCATGGAACGAACCGTCAACGGAGTAGAAACCAAGCCGCGAGCACGATTAATAATCTGCCACAGGGGTTTAACGGTAGTCAACGATCAGTTCATCAGGCCAGTCGTACTCGTACTCAGTGCAACGGTACTCGTACTCGAAAGGATCGTGATGGCAGAACCGACTTTCGATCATGAACGGCTTGACGTTTATCGGCTCTCGATTGATTACGTTGCGTTCTCATATCGTATCGCCAAGGCTCTTTCCGGCGTCAACCGACCCGCTCGCGACCAATGGCTTCGCGCTGCTCAATCGATTCCATTAAACATTGCCGAGGGCAACGGCAAAACAAGCCTCAAAGACAAAAACCGATTCTT
>JAGQOZ010001130.1 GCA_020426955.1 Planctomycetales bacterium | reverse complement strand
GTCCGCTCGTATTGAAATAACGGTGACGAACCCAAGTAGGATGGCGAAGGAAATTCGCCAGACGTGATTGTATCTTGCTTGCTGGTGGAACATGATCAATCGCTCCGAATCATCCGAAAGGCAACTTGAGGTGAACTGCGCCACGTTGACGCTTTCTATCAGCGTACGTTGTTGTGATCCCGCCGTTTAGGCGGACATTCCGTCGAAAAAGAATTCCGCCTAAAGGCGGGACTACGAACTAATTGTCGCCCTGTCCAATTAGACTTCGGCAAACAATTGAACGCAGTATATCAGATCAAGATGCGTTGTTTTGGCGGAACGGAATATCGCGATTCCTTTGTCCCAGATTTTGTTGGGTTGACAGATAGCGTAAACTGATGACACGGTTGGTGTGCCGAATTTGCCTCCCGCCCTGCCCTTCCCTTATGACGCTGTATCGCGCCTTGCCATGATGTTGTCTCGTTTGTTGTTATTCGCCGTTGTTTTTGTCGCGTGTGGTTCGCTGTTGGCCAACGCAGATGA
>JAGQOZ010001129.1 GCA_020426955.1 Planctomycetales bacterium | reverse complement strand
CGTTGAGTCGCCTGCAGAAGTAATGATATCGAAGTCTTGAAAATCAGAAATGGTCACAGGGTATTCAAATGGGCCAAATACAAGGGGTTCCCCTCCATCCATCGGATTCATGTCGTACGTGACAAAGATCTCCCTGGTCGGAAAATCCATGGTGATCGTTATGCGGATAGGCACGTTTCGTGCTGGTTCTAACGTAACACCTGGGTCGTTATTGCGTGCTGCGAGTGCCATGAAGATCCAATCACCCTCGAGATCAAATAGCCACGCTCCAACGCCTCCTAAGCCTGGCCGAGATAACAGATGGGAAATGGCAAATCCCTCTCGGCTGACCGAAAACCTAAATCGAGGTCACGGAATTCTAGAATCGTCCGAAAGCTACCACTGCCGTTGATGATTCTCTGCATTCTGTAGCCTTCTCGCGGACGATGGTCAAGGGAGAGAGCACCATCGGTAAATTCGCCGTTGTCGCCAGCCAAATTCCAATCTGGATCGTGTAAGCCAGCATGTTCACCAAGCCCAGAA